>JBEGTV010000266.1:0-4473 GCA_041179225.1 Deinococcota bacterium
GCGCCAACGTTGCAGAATAAACAAAATAGTGAACATGATGGCGGCATTGGTAAACAGAATTCCAGCGTCTATAAAACTATTTAAGACGTAAAGCACGGCTGGGTTTTGACTTGGCACGAGGGTGCTGAGGTTTGGGCTGGAATCTGGCAAACTGATTAAACCCCAAATGTGCAGGTTCATCAGGCTGGAAAAGCAAAAACAGGAAAAAATAACAAACAGATTCGGTAAAAACTCGAGGAAACTAGGGGTGTATTGGCTGGCTGGGTCGTGCCAAGCGGCGCGTAGTGGTGCGGTAATCAGCAGAATTGCGCCAATAAAAAGCAGGATGTGACTGGGACTGCGAAGTGCGTCTATACCAATTTCGATGCCAAAAGTGCTATGCCAAATCAGGTCGGCAATGCCGCCAAAACCAAAGATAAATGCGCCAATTAAACCAAGTTCGTAACCGATTGGAATGGCAGATAAACCTTGCCAACCTTGGCGTAAACGCCTGTAGACCATCCAGATTGTCCAGAGCGCAGCCGCCAAAAATCCCGAATAAAGAATTGCGTGCCACGGGGTAAAGAAGCTCTCCAAGGATTCAACAAGGTTGCCGTGGGCATAGCCATCTATTAAAAAACCAAAGATTAGCCAAAGTCCAAAAAAAACCGTCATCAGGTTTTCTTTTTTTGAGGCTCGAGCTTGGGGTTTTGGGACGAGAACTGGATTTGAGTTGACTGGGTTGGATGTCATGGCTCACCTCGAGAAGATATTGGACTTGCTGTTTGAAATTTTTTCAAACAGATGTTTGAAACATTAGTTTGAATTACTACTTTTGTCAAGTCCCATAAAATCCCAAACCGCAAAGCGCTAAGATAAACTCCAAATCATGGCAACCCCAAGCGATAGCACTGCCCAAATCATCGTTCGAGCCGCCTTAGAATGTCTCGAGCAACACGGACTCGGTGGCATGACGGTACGAAAAATTGCGATGCACGCCAAAGTTAATGTAGCAGCCATCAATTATCACTTTGGGAGTAAAGAAAAACTGCTCGAGCAAGTCTTTGACCTTGCCACCACCAATGCTTTTGGCGACCTTGACCAATTTGTAAACGCCGAATCAGCCGAAGGTCTCGAGCAACAACTGTATCAATTTTTACTGCATTACGCAGGTGGCTTAGCCCAATATCCCAATGTCTCGAAAGTCATGCTGCATCAAATAATGTCTTCTCCACAAGGACAAAATATTGTTGCCCAAAGACTCGAGACCTTCTTGGAAAAACTCAATCAACACATTGCCAAGCTGTACCAAAGTCACCCCACAGATTTTGCAATTCGATTCAAAACCATGCAAATCATGTCGGTTTTTATGTGCTTAGGTATGATTCCAAATACTTTTAACCATGCCTTAGCCATAAATACTCAAGACCAAAAAAACCGCGAACAGTTGATAAAAGCCTTCCTGCAAGACCTACATCCAATTAGCCTGTGAGACCTACATCCAATTAACTGTATTTTATGGTACAAAAAAGTATGAAAACAAAGTTTGTGCTGCTTGCCTTATTTGGCTCGAGTGTCGCTTTTTTAAGTCACTCTGGCGCTCAGAACAGCACCCCCAATTTAGCACTCGAGATGCGTGTAGCAACCCAATGGTACACGTTAATGCTTGATTTGACCCGTCACACCGCCACCTACTCCCCGCCCGTAGCTGCCCGCACTTTTGCGTATATTGGTTTAACAACCCATGAATTGGTGGCACAAAGCAGTAAAACCCTACGTTCACTCGAGGGGCAAATTCAAGGGTTTACGGGCATAACCAAACCAGATACAAAACAACAATATAACACCGCCGCCGTGCTGCACGGTGCATTATCGAGCAGTATTGAAGCCCTATACGGCAACACTGGACCAACTGGGCAACGGGTTTTGCTGGCAGTCAAAAACCGCATTGCCTTAGATTTAGCAAAGTCCGTCCCTCAAGCTGTTCTCGAGCGTAGCCTGAGCCATGGGCGTTTAGCTGCCCAACAGGTGCTTGAATTTGCCAAATCAGATGGTGGCGCAACCATCAATAACTTGGGTTTTCCTTTAACTTATCCTAAAGCCAGTAAACCAGAACAATGGATTCCAACTGCCGCCCTTGGAATGCAGCAAACCCCACTTTTACCAACTTGGGGCAATAACCGTCCGTTGGTGATGAAGACAGGTAATGCTTGTCCTTTACCAGCCCCCATTGAATACTCGAGCGAAAAAGACTCAGCCTTTTATAAAGAGGCACTTGAGGTCTACACCACCGTCAAGAACATCACACCTGAACAAAAGAAAATTGCTCGGTTCTGGTCAGACGACCCGATGCTGACCATCACCCCACCCGGTCACTGGATCAGCATTGCCCTAAATTTAGCCCTAGATAAAAACCTAAATTTAGAACAATTTGCTGAACTCCAAGCTCGAGTTGGGCTGGCTGTCAACGATGCCTTCATTGGTTGTTGGCATACCAAGTACCTCTACAATTTATTGCGACCCACGACCTATATTCGCCGCCACATAGACCCGACCTTTGAGGCTGTTTTACTTGTACCGCCCTTTCCAGAGTACCCAAGTGGTCACAGCACCCAAAGTGGGGCTGCTGCCAGTGTCCTGACGATTTTTTTTGGTGAGAATTATGCTTTTACAGACCGCACAGGTTCAGATAATGGACTCGAGCCTCGCAACTACACATCTTTTTTTGCTGCTGCTAACGAAGCGGGCATTTCGAGGTTATACGGCGGAATCCATTTCCGAGCCGCAATTGAACAGGGTCTCGAGCAAGGGCGTTGCATTGGGGCTAAAGTTAATGCCCTAAAATTTAGGAAGTAGCTCAGTACACCAAAGCCGCCCCATCACATCTGGATTCTGTCCCCGCTATCAGAGCGTCACCCATTTTCCAGATAATTTGTCCGCGCCCAAAATTGCCATTCTCGAGTTGTATACTGACCTGATGCCCTTTATTGCGTAACCCTTGGGCAATGTGATGTGGGGTCTGCATCTCGAGTTCAATTTTTTGCTTCTCCGTCCATTGCCAACGCGGTGCGTCTAGGGCTGCTTGTGGGTGAAGTCCGTAGTCTATGGTGTTGACAATCATTTGCAGGTGTCCTTGCGGCTGCATAAATCCGCCCATTACGCCAAAAGCGCCGATGGCTTTATTATCTTTACTTAGAAAAGCTGGAATAATCGTGTGGTACGGGCGTTTATTTGGCTCAAGACAGTTTGGGTGGTTGGTCTCGAGATTAAAGTTCGCACCTCGGTTTTGCATGGCAATACCTGTGTTTGGAATCACAATACCACTACCAAATCCTGCGTAATTGCTTTGGATATAACTGACCATCATGCCGTCTGAGTCGGCGGTACAGAGATAAACTGTGCCACCTTTAGGTGGTTGTCCCGCACTGGGCAACAATGCCATCTCGCCGATCAGGGCGCGGCGCTCGGCGGCGTAGATTTTACTTAGCAATCCGTTTATGGGAACTTCGGCTCGAGTCGGGTCGGCAACATAGGCTTGGGCATCGGCAAAACCAAGTTTCATGGCTTCAAGTTGCAAATGGTAACTGTCTGTGCTGTCACGGGCTAAACGCGATAAGTCAAAACCCTCAAGGATATTCAGGGCGCTTAAAGTGGCAATGCCTTGTCCGTTAGGTGGGATTTCCCAGACCTCAAAACCTCGGTAATTGGTGCTGATTGGGTCTACCCAAGTGTTGCTGTGGGCGCGTAAATCGGCTTGGGTGATGACCCCGCCAGTCTGTGCCGCAAAATCTTCGATTTGCTTGGCTAGGCTGCCTGTATAAAAGTCTTGGCTATAACTTTGGGCAATCTGCCGTAGGGTTTTGGCATGGTCTGGCATCAAGAATTTTTCGCCAGCTTTTGGACTGCGTAAATCTTTTGTGAACGTTTCCAGCCAAGGCTTAAATTCCTCTCCCTCGAGCCGAGCGTATTTTTGAGCCGCCATTGCCCAATTTCTTGCCACCGTCTGCGACACCACAAATCCGTTCTCGGCATAGTCAATGGCTGCCTCCAGGAGTTGCTCAAACGGTAAACGTCCAAATTTCTGGTGCAAGTCGCGCCAAGCGGCGGGAACACCGGGTACAGTCACACTAAGCCAGCCTTGTTGTGGCATAGTGGTGTGTCCTTGCTCCTCGAGCAGTGTTTTTGAAAGATTCTGCGGAGAGCGTCCCGAGGCATTCAAACCATGCAGTTTAGTACCATCCCAAACAAGCGCAAAAGCATCTCCACCAATGCCGTTGCTGGTTGGTTCGACCACTGTTAAACAAGCGGCGGTGGCGATAGCCGCATCTACAGCATTACCTCCAGCCCGCAAAATGTGCATTCCAGCTTGGGCAGCTAAGGCTTGGCTGGTGGCAACCGCGCCGGAAGTCCCAAAGCTCGAGTGACGATGACTAGCGTATGGGTTAATTTGTGATAAGTGCATGGGTTAATTGTAGCTTTTTCTCGAGACTGAAG
>JBEGTV010000267.1:0-4473 GCA_041179225.1 Deinococcota bacterium
AGATGGCGAAGATGTCATTGTGCTTCCAGCCACCACACGTTACGAAATAGCTGGTGGCGTAACCGAAACCAGCACTGAACGCCGAGTGATTTTTAGCCCGGAAGTAATCGGACACCGAATCCTAGAAGCTCGAGCCGAATTGGATATATTTATGGATTTAGCGAGGCGAGTTCGCCCAGAATGTTCTGCTCAGCTTACTTTTAAGGATACCCAAGCGATTAGACAAGAAATTGCTCGAGTGATCCCAAGTTACGACGGAATTCAGCACTTAAATAAGCAAGGCGACCAATTTCAAATGGCTGGACGGCACTTATGCCAAGGTGGAATTTTCAAAACATCAGACACAAAAGGGCGATTTAGTTTAGTTAAACCCTCAAGCAGTGCTGTCCCAAATGGTTTTTTTCGCTTATCAACTCGGCGTGGCAAACAATTTAATTCAATGATTCACGAAAATAAAGACAGCATCAATGGGGCAATGCGCGACTCGGTGCTGATCAGTGCCATGGATGCAGCCAAGCTCGGGTTAAAAAATGGTGACGCGGTAGAACTGAAATCTAACCACGGCACAATGCTGGCAACAGTCTGGATTGCTAAGCTCAAACCCAGTAATTTACAAGTTCATTTTCCAGAAGGCAATGTGCTACTTGATAAATCTAAGCGCTCAATCGAGAGCCATATCCCAGATTACAATGCACTGGTGCAAATCACTCGAGTCTAGGCGTGTTAGGCTATCGCTATGAAAATCCATGTGATTGTACTCGATAGTGTTGGGGTTGGTGCTTTGCCTGACGCGCATTTGTTCTCGAGCAACCCGAGTCATCCGCGAGGTGATGAAGGTTCTCACACGATCAATCATATTCTTGAACAAACCAATATCAAATTACCGAATCTCGAGGGTTTAGGATTAGGTTTTATTCCAACCGTTAAAGCGACTCGAGTGCCGAATCCAACTGGCAGTTATGGGCGGATGCGAGAAGTATCTATGGGCAAAGACACCAGCACAGGACACTGGGAATTTATGGGTGTGCAACTCGAACATCCCTTTCAAGTTTTTCCTGAAGGCTACCCAAAACCAGTCATGGATGCCTTTAGTCAAGCAATTGGGCGTGGTTGGTTGTGCAATAAACCGTACAGTGGCACAGATGTCATTCGTGATTACGGAGCGCAGCACCTCGAGACTGGTTTTCCTATTTGTTACACCAGTGCCGATAGTGTTTTTCAAATTGCTGCTCATGAAGACCGTGTACCACTGGACACGTTGTATCGTTGGTGCAAAGAAGCCCGAGCCATTTTGCAAAATGAATATGCTGTTGCGCGAGTGATTGCCCGTCCTTTCCGTGGGATTCATCCGTTTGAACGCGCCAGCGAGCATCGTAAGGACTATTCGCTTGTTCCGCCACCAAATGCTTTAGATGCCTTATTCGAGGCAAAGTTAGATGTGATTGGTTTAGGAAAAATCCCAGATATTTATGCTGGGCGAGGCTTTACCCAAAGTATTCACACCGACCATAACGATGATGGTGTGCAGAAAATGCTTGATGTGATGAAATCAAATTTTAATGGTTTAGCGTTTCTAAATTTAGTGGATTTTGATGCCAAATACGGGCATCGGCGCGATGTGCTTGGTTATGCCCATGCTTTAGAAACATTTGATGCTCAACTTCCAGATATTCTCAGTGCCGTCTCGAGCGGGGACGCGCTGTACATCGTTTCTGATCACGGTAACGACCCAACATGGTTTGGTTCAGACCACACCAGAGAACATGCGATGCTTCTGGCGTACCGTCCAAATGCGGCTTCTCGAGATTTAGGTGAACGCAGCACTTTTGCTGACCTTGCTGCCACCATTTGTGATGCCCTAAACGTGCCTTGGTCGGGGCATGGTAGGAGCTTTTACCAGTAACTATGCAGAACTCTATTTCTTGAGTATTTTTACATCACTGTTGCATTGCTGGCGTTTAGAATTGTGTCGCGTTCCCAAGTAAGATCGCGCAGCAACCATCCCGAACCGTTAATTTCTATTTCACCAGTTCGTACCGCTTCAATTAAATATGCCCTCAGCGTATCTATCCGAAATCCAAGTTCGAGTAAATCTAAAATTCGACGTTTGCCATCCAAATAACTTGGTATGGTTTGCAAGGTATAGCCTTCAAGATTTCCTTTTCGGGCGGCTGGATGCTGGATTTTCATGCCCATCCAAGCGAATTTCTCGAGTAAGACCAAAACTTTGCTTGGGATTAACGGCATGACTCGAGTGGTCACGTCAAAAGCACTGGCTTCTAAGCTACGAGCCACAGTTCGGATACTTTTACCACCCTGAAACGGATGAGGTGTGTCTTGAACTGTGCCGTTGTACTCGAGCATACGGCTTGGGCTCCCGATTATGGGTAGCATTCGCGCCCATTCATCATTGACTCTTGCCCAATCGGTCATAAGGGTCGGAAATGGGATGGAAAATTGGGCGGCTGAACTTTGATTCGATGGGGTAAAACGGAAATTACCTTCGCTGGCGTGCAGGGTAAAACTCTGTACAGCTTCCAGACCTCCCCAATCGAGGATGTTACCAGCGATCACTTCACCTTGACTAATGACCAAACCCAAAGGCAATTCGGCAGCGACTTGTAAACGACCAGACTGCTTGGTTAGGTTAATCAGTTCAAGTACACTCGAGAGTGGTGTGTCACGCAGGTTGCCTTCCATGAACCACCTCTCCTTCCAATTCGTACCCAGTTGCAATCGGCAATTCTAGTATACGTGAAGCAAATGTTTGAAGTGGGACTTTCACACTGCTGACTTGTTCTAATTCGCAAAGAGCGGCAATACTCGGACCTGCCCCAGATAAAAAAGCGGCTAACGCGCCAGCATCGAGGGTAGCTTCGATCGTCTCGAGTAAATTTGGTACAAACTGAGCGCGGTACGGTTGGTGCAACTTGTCTTTGCAGGCTTCTCGCAATAATTCAAATCGTTTGGCACTTAGTGCCGCGACCCATAAGGCAGTACGTGAAGCATTAAATATCGTGTCCGCTTTGCTGTACGAAGCGGGTAGGGCAGCTCTGGCTTGCGAGGTTTTCAATTCAAAATCTGGAATGGCAAAAACGGCTCGCCAAGTCTTAGGTACATCTAAACCAATACTTAGTGGTACATCGCCTTGCATTACACTGGCAGTAAAACCGCCTAGCACCGCCGGCGCAACGTTATCGGGGTGTCCCTCGAGGGCTGCACAGACTTTAAGCACCCCTGCACGTCCTAAGCGCCCTTTGAGTACATGATCGGCTAAGGCAGCACCACCAACCAAAGCTGCACTAGAACTGCCCAATCCTCGAGCCAGTGGAATTGGGTTGTGACAAGTGATTTTAGCGGCGACTGGTTCAAGTCCAAGGCTTCTAAAAGCGGCATTCCAACCAGCGTGCATTAAATTATTTTCTGTTGGAACATTGCCGTTTCCTGTATAAATAAATTCTGGGTACGGACTGGTCTCTACCGTGGCGCTGAGGTAAAGACCTACAGCCAGTCCAAGACAATCAAAACCTGGTCCTAGATTGGCAATGGTGGCGGGAACGCGAATTGAAACTGGAGCAAAATCCATAGCGGTTGTAGTTGTACCATTTTTAAGCGACTAGAGGCTAGTTATTTGCTTTTGGTTATTTTGAGTGTGTTCTAAACGTATTTCTCGAGGAGTCGTAGGATGACCCACAGAATTGATTATGACCTCGGGAGAAGTACAAAGTGAGAAAAAAGCTTGCTAGATAAGAAAATAAAGTGGAATTTAACACATTCATTTTATGAAGTATGTGATACGTTGTTAAAAATTTGATCAGTATATCCTGTGTAGGGGAGATTAACAACGCAGAAACCAATCTAAAGGGGTTCTATGCCAATCTTTCACCTCAGTCAAAAAAGCCCAATCCTGGAAGAGAATCAAGACTCATTCATTCAAGAACTGATTCCTTTTACTGAAAGTATTGTCTTTTGTGCGGCTTTGGCACTCAATTTTGAAATTGCCTTTTTGGTACTTTCAGTTGAAGATTCTGGCAAAATTTTGGGTTCATACGGAATAGACTTAGAACACGTCCCAATGATTGAACGCCTGCCAAACTGGTTACTGCCTAACCAAATGGTTTTTGTGAACAATCCCGCCCAATTAAAAGAAGTGGCGATGGTGATAAAAGCAGATTCGGTTCGCAATGCTTTAGGTGTTTCTATTATTATGCCGCAAGGCGTAGTGGGCGCGTTATGGTTTATTAATTCTAACCTTCCAATGGAGGCTATGAGTGCCAAGCAAAGTCAAATGGTATCGGTTTTTGCCCATCAGATTGCAATTTGCTTAAAACGCCAAGCTGATATTTTTGAAATGCAGCAACCACACAAAATAGCTCGAGAACGTGATTTCGCATTTTCGGTGGTCAATTCTATTCCTAGTAGTGTTGCCGTGCTGGATAAACAAAACCAAATTATTTTTGTGAATTCTATGTT
>JBEGTV010000268.1:0-4471 GCA_041179225.1 Deinococcota bacterium
GGGTTTCCCACCGAGTTTGCGCCAACGCCGAACCCGCTCTAAAGTTGCGGTCATGACTGCATCGGCTTTGTCTGGATTAGCTTCGATCACTTCCCAATAAGCCACGCCAGCTAAGTCACTTTCGGTCAGTAAAAAATCCATCACTTCTTCTCTGGCAACAATGTCCCCAAAAGCTGCGATTCCACTGGCACGCAAGACATTTAAGCCATTTTTAGCGGCTTCTAAACCCCGCAGATTTGCATTGCTTACAATATGCTCTGGAATCCAACGCGGGTAGGGTAAGGCTCGAAAAGGCACGTTTGATAAATCCAAATGCGTATGTGCGTTGACTGGTCGCGGTAAAATAACCCGCCCTAGACGCTGCACTCGAGTCTCAGGGAAAGTTGACTGCAAAACCTCGAGTTTGCCAAAACCAATAATTGTGGCTTCAAGACCCACGTTTGAAACTGCCACTCCAGCATTCTCGAGCGGTAAGCCAACCCCGTTATACACCACATCTGCTGCGTAAATTATGCGTTCCATTTAGTCCTTTGCAATGTAACTCGGATACAACCACTCAATCTCTCCCGAAAAACACCAACAAAGCGCCAAACCTGAACCTTGCCCGTACATAATAGCATTTTGTTCAAAGTCTCGAGCAACTGTTAAAATATCGGGTAAATCCACATCCCAGACAATAAAACCAGCCTCTGACCAAGAAAGTTCGGCATTATGTCCGTAACTGCTGCCAAAAGTCCAGCCTTTAGCGTTCAGAACGGTTTGCATCATCTCATTCAAAGCAAAGTTTTCGTCGGGGTCAAGCGGGGTGCTGCGTGGATTCTGTGCTGTAATCAGCGCAAAACGCCGCCCCGCAAATAAAACCTGTCCAGTTTCGGTACTCGAGAAACAAATTTCTAAACCAGATGCGTGGTAGGTGGTGGCAAGGTAGTCTGCTCGAAAAACTTGGTCTGGGTGCATGTTTACTCCAAGACTGGCTTTAAGAAAGTCGCATTGGTGTGTTGTTCAAGGGCGGCACTGATTGAAATTAACCGAGCATCCTCGAGTGTCGGAGCAATAAATTGTACACCGATGGGCAAGCCACTCGAGGGGCTAAACGAGTTGTTGTTTTCGTACCCAAAAGGAATACTGATGGCAGGTAAACCCGCCAGATTCACTGCCACGGTATCCACATCGGTTAAGTACATTTCTAATGGATCGGCTTTTGCCCCTAGTTCAAAAGCAGTGCTGGGTGCAGTTGGCATTAAAAGTGCGTCCACACCAGCGAAAACCCGAGCAAAATCGGCGGCAATCATCGCTCTGGCACGCAGCGCTTTGCTGTAAAAGGCATCGTAATACCCACTTGACAAAGCATATGTTCCCATTAAAATTCGGCGTTTGACTTCCGCCCCAAACCCTAAGCCCCTCGACTGACTCATGACTGAAAGTAAATCTGTGCCATCCGCCCGATTTGAATAGACCATGCCATCATATCGGGCTAAGTTACTGCTGGCTTCGGGGCAAGCGATTAAGTAATAGGCAGCTAAGGCATTTTCTAAACTCGGTAAGCTGACATCAACCACCGTTGCGCCTAACTGCTCGAGGGCAACCCGAGTGGCATCCATTGCACCAAGCACGGCTGGGCTGTTGCCACTGCCCATGCCTTCGCGTACCAGACCAATTTTCCATGTTTTGATGTCTTGATTCACAGCACTCGAGAAATCCGCTTTGGCTACCAGCGAGGTCGCATCCATTGGGTCATGTCCACTCATGACCTCGAGCAGAGCCGCTAAATCGGCGGTGCTACGGGCAAAAGGTCCCACTTGGTCAAGGCTGCTGGCATAAGCAATGACTCCGTACCTCGAGATACGCCCGTAAGTTGGCTTCATGCCAAGCACACCGCAAAATGCTGCGGGTAATCGAATACTGCCGCCGGTATCTGTACCAAGCGCCCCAGAAACCATGCCTTGTGCCACAGCTGCCGCACTGCCAGAACTGCTACCACCCGGAACTCGAGATGGGTCTCGAGGGTTTTTGGTCGCGCCATACGCGCTATTCTCGCCACTAGAACCCATGCCAAATTCGTCACAATTGGCTTTGCCAATCACCACTGCGCCAGCATTTAACAAGCGTTGCAAAGCGGTACTGGTGTACGGAGAAACAAAATTTTCAAGGATTCTTGAACCTGCTGTTGCTCCAAGTCCGCGCATCACAATGTTGTCCTTGACTGCCAAAGGATACCCAGCCAGTGGCAAATGCTCGCCTGCTTTGACTCGAGTATCTATCTTTGCTGCTGTCTCTAAGGCTTGGGGATTAAGTGAAATAAAGGCGTTGAGTGAATCGTTCTGAGCCATTTCTAGGCTCTTTGAGACTACTTCAAGGGCGCTTCTCGAGCCAGATGAAATTTCTTTTGTCAGTGCCAAAGTCATAAATGCGATGCTACCAAAAAAGTGTAGATCAACGCTAGAAACACTTAAGTTTTAGCTTTATGCTTGGCTTCTTCTTCGTCGCGCAGTACCCGACGCAAAATCTTTCCAATAGGGCTTTTGGGTAACTCGAGCCTAAATTCAATTTTTTTAGGCACTTTGTAAGCTGCCAATTGCCCTTTGCAGAACTCGGTTAATTCGTTGGCAGTAACACTCGAGTTTGGGCGCAAAATAATAAAGGCTTTGACCGTTTCGCCTCGGTATTCGTCTGGTACACCAACCACCACGCATTCTTGAATCGCCAAATGCTTGTACAGTACCTCTTCGATTTCCCTTGGGTAGACATTGTACCCACTGGCATCAATCATGTCTTTTTTGCGATCCACAATGTAAAAATAGCCATCATCATCCATTTTTGCCATGTCACCCGTCATTAACCAGCGTTTCCCCGCAATTTCTTTGATGCTGTTAGCGGTTTCTTCTGGGCGTTGCCAGTACCCCTGCATGACATTATGTCCAGAAATCCCAATTTCACCAATTTCACCGTTCTGTACAGGCTCGAGACTTTCAGTAAAAAGCGCCAATTCCACGCCCGGAATGGGAATGCCAATACTGCCATCGCGTCGTTCACCATACACTGGGGTATTTGTGGCACACGGGCTGCATTCGGTCAGTCCGTAACCCTCGAGGAGTTTACCACCGCAATTGGCTTCAAATGTATGTGCCACTTCGATGGGCAAAGCCGCCGCACCAGATAAACAAATTTGTAAACTCGAGAGATTGTATTTTTTAACCTCTGGGTGATTGTTTATTGCCACGTACATGGTTGGAACACCCGGAAACATGGTTGGTTTGTGCTTATGAATCGCCTCGAGAACATCTTTAATTTGAAAACGAGGTTGCAAAATCATTGTCCCAGCCGCTCGTATCGTCATGTTCATGGCAACTGTCATGCCGTAAACATGAAAAAATGGAATCACACACAAGGTAATTTCCTCAGCGTCACGCATGGTTGGAGTCCAACTGGCAGCACTGGTTAGGTTACTCATTAAATTGCGATGCGTCAGCATTGCCCCTTTGGGCGTGCCTGTCGTACCACCTGTGTACTGCAATAAGGCTAAATCATCTGGGGCGACAGTGGTTTTTGGGGCGTTACTTGAAACAGTTTTCTCGAGTAATTTCTTAAACTGCACAATGAACGGTTCAGGTTTGACCTCTACCCAAGTACCATCGCGCTTGGCTTTGATTGGGTACAACATATTTTTTGGAAATGGCAGAAAATCAGCTACGGTACTCATAATCACGCGTTTGACGGGTACGCTCCCAGCGATTTCACGGTAACGCGGATAAAAAAGATTCAACATAATTAAGGTCTCTGCGCCACTGTCACGTAATTGCTGCTCGAGTTCTCGAGCCACATAAAGCGGGCTGGTATTGACCACCACAGCCCCAAGCATCATTGAACCAAAAAAAGCAATCACAAACTGAGGGCAGTTTGGCAACATAATCGCTACCCTGTCGCCTTTTTTTACACCCATGATTTCCAGCGAATTAGCGAACTTATGGGCATTCTCGAGCAACAAAGCATAACTCATGCTAAACCCTAAAAACTCGAGGGCAATGCGGTCTGGAGCGCGTTTAGCTGCACCTTCTAAAATGCTATGGATTGGGCTTTCTGGGTAAATTAAGGATTTTGGAACGCCGGAGTCGTATTTGGAAAGCCAAGGGTGCTGAGTCATGAATAACCTCAAATGCAGGAGTTGAGAATGCCTGATAAGAACAATCGGAAGTAGAAAAACTTGGACTAAGTATAAGTTTTTTTATGAAAACTTCAAGTGGTTTCAAGGCAATAAGTTTCTCGTTACGCCAATCCGAATGTTAGGCAATCGAATGACTCTAAACGCTAGGTCGGTTGGTGCATCCAAATCCGAACCCAGCAAAACCAATTGAGTCGGGTTGCTGCTTGAACCAAGTGCTACGGCTCGAGCCTCTACCGCCGTGGTAGTTTCAAGTAATGCTCGAGAAACCCGCACGGCACTATCTGCACTCACTAAAAAGCTGAGCTTAAA
>JBEGTV010000269.1:0-4457 GCA_041179225.1 Deinococcota bacterium
TTCATGCCCTTTTTCTTTTGCCACCTCGAGCCAAAGTGATTTAGCAATCTCAAGTTCGCTTACAGCTTCTAATGGCGTATTTCCCATCGCCGAACAATAATGAAAATCGGGTAAATCAGCCACCCAGCAATTACTCTTTTCGTGAAAAAAAATGTTGATATGATAATCTTTCATTTTGCACCATCCATGCTCAATCCGAGCGCTTCAACTAATCGTAAAAACTGCTCCACTTGATAGGCTTTGGCTTGACTATGAAACGACTGTATGTTGAGTCTAACAGGGAAATCCTGATGAAAGTAAATATGATGACTGCCGTTAATTCGTTCCAACTCGAAACCAAATGCTTTGATCAACCGAACAAAATCTTCAAACCGTAAATTCTCAGGGTTATTGGCAATTTTTTGGAATAACTTCTGTTTCTTTGACATAGCTTAGCCTAAAACTTCTAATAGCGCCCGCTCGAGTTTAGTAATATCTTTTGAAGTGGTTAATTCTGTCGCAGCGAACAAGCCAGCATTGCCGAATTCGTACTCGAGGGGAACTGGCACACAACCATGCACGCCTTTAATAGCCAGTGCTGCTCGAACTTCCTCGGCGGGTTTAGGCAGTTTCACTACAAATTCATTCAAATAATTCCCCGAAGTAATTGTCTCAAGTCCAACCCGATTTAACGCAGCTTCAAGTTCTCGAGCCATAACTGCACTAACCGTTGCCACTTCTCTTAAGCCATTTGGTCCAAGCGAAGCCAAGTAAATTGAGCTTTGCAACGCCATCAACGCATGGTTACTACAGATGTTTGATTTGGCTTTGGCACGGCGAATATGTTGTTCTCGAGCTTGCAGCGTTAAAACAAAACCGCGTTTACCATCCACATCTTTAGTCGCTCCGACAATTCGCCCCGGTAACTGACGCATTAGGGCATCTTTAACGGCAATGAAACCATATGCAGGACCACCGAAATTCGCCGCATTACCAATCACTTGACCATCACCGACAGCAATATCGGCGTTGTACTCAGATGGCGCTTGTACCACTGCCAAGCTAAGCGGGTCAACCACCGCAATAAACAATGCCCCAGCTTCATGCGCTCGAGCCGCTAGTGCTTTCATATCTTCGAGCGAGCCAAGAAAATTTGGATTCTGAACAATAACCGCCGCAATGTCTGGCTCAACGGCTTGCGAAATCGTTGTTGTTCCCTCGAGTTCGAGGTTAATCAGTTTGGCATCCACACACTCGAGAAACGTAGCCAAGGTTTCGCGGTACTCAGGGTGTACGCCCCTCGAGACCAAGACTGTACTGCGGTTGGTTTGGCGCATCGCAAGCAAAGCCGCTTCCGCCACAGCCGTTGCACCGTCGTACAAACTTGAGTTAGAAATATCTAAACCAGTCAGGGCGGCAATCATGCTCTGGTACTCAAACATGGCTTGTAATTCGCCCTGCGAAACCTCGGGCTGATACGGCGTGTAAGCGGTCACAAACGAACTTTGGAAGGTCAGGGCATTGACGGCACTTGGCTGGAAATGATGGCGCATTCCACCACCCAGAAAACTTGGCACTGCCTCGAGACTAATGTTTTTAGCTGCCAAGCCCTTCATATGCTCGAGAACACCGTGTTCGTCAAGTCCGCTTGGAATATCAATTTTAGGATTGCGAATCTCAAGCGGGAGGTCATCAAAAAGTGCGTCTACGCTCGGGACACCAATTGTTTTAAGAATATGCGAAATATCTTCAGGGGTATGTGGGGTGTATTTCATGGATTTCCTTATGGCAGGGCGACCACAAGGGTCGCCCCTACAAAAAATTGTTTTTATAGGGGCAGGTCTTGTGCCTGCCCTGATTGGCTTTAAGCCTCGGCTTCGGCAACTTCGCGGTAGGCAGCAGCGTCTAGTAAGTGGCTCGAGGTGTCAGTGACACGAACTTTGAACAAAAAGCCATTGCCGTAAGGTTCGGCATTGATGTTCTCGGGTTCATCGGTCAGGCTCGAGTTAATCTCGATGACTTCACCAGAGACAGGGCTGTAAATGTCCGAAGCAGTTTTGACGCTTTCGACGACTGCCACAGCTTCGTTGCTCGAGACGATACGCCCAACTTCGGGCAGTTCGACGTAAACAACATCGCCGAGTTGGTCTTGGGCAAAGTCGGTGATGCCAATTGTGGCAATGTCGCCGTCTAAACGGACGTACTCGTGGGATTTGAGGTATTGCAGGTCGGATGGGATGTTCATAATTACTCCTTATTTACTTACTTTATAGAGATTTACAATCTGACGTAGAAAAACTGAACTCATCTCGAAAATAAATTCAATCTCAGCCGCATTAATATTATTTCTATGTCTTGCGTTTTCATTTTGGTATGTCTCGTAGGATTTTAAGAGATCAAAAAACATTTTTACAAAATGAGAATTCAATTTTCCCTCAAATGTTTTTTTTAATTCTTTGTGTGACTGATCCCATTGCCAATCGCGTTTTTGGACTTCACGCATCAATTCTTCTATTGAGTTATATAAAGTAATCACCAAAGTCTGAAGATCACTTTCTTGATAAAAGTATTGACTAGCTAGTTTATATCTATCAAGTGCTTTTGGATAATTGGCTAGGAAATGCGTAGTTTTCTCTATCGTTTCGTGAAAGATTTCGTATCTTCCGTTTTTTTTCAAATGAGGGTACTCTTGGTGTAGCTTTTCGCGGAACAATTTGCGTTCAGGAAATATACTGCTAGGACCGATTTGACTCAATTCGGTAAGTATTTCAAATTTTTCTTCTTCTGAAAATACATCTAAATTTTCGAGAAAATTATGCTCGCTAAAATTAGTTTGTGATTTTGTATGCGGAATCTCTTTGCCTGACTTAAGTGCGAATTCACCAAATACTTTTACGACTTTTGGATAGAGAATATCACCAAGAGTTATAAATGCTTGACTAAGAAAGGTTTTTGAAATTTTTGTTTGCATAAATTATTTGATTACTCCTAAAGAATTTGCCATTATCACCATTCGGAACTCCTCGAGATACAGCGTTGTTGCTTCTTTTAAGTTATCAATGGCTTCTTGAACAGTTTCCCCTTCGGTGGTTGTGCCTGTTTCTGGGTTGAAGGCAATAAATCCTCCCTCTTCGGCATTGGTTAAAACAGCAGTTAATCGCATATAAACTCCTTAGATTTTCTCGAGTTGCTTCTTGAATGCTGGCGCTATTTTACTCATTGGGAGCTTCCGATTGGTTCATTTGTTCAATCTGCAATTTTGCAAATGCTTCTATCTCGAGGCTGGCTTGATACAAGGCTTGGGCTTGTTCGGAGGTGACTTCATCATAATCACTAGGGTAGCGGCTTTGACCACCTACAAAAGTCAGTAATCTTGCGGCTTGCATGGTTTTCCCTGAACGATTTACACTTTTATCAATTTGCAATAAAAGTGTTCGCAGGTCATGGGTCAAAGCATGGTCTTGACTTTGTGCGATAAGTACCGCTTTTAAGAACTTCTCGCCACTTTGTTGCAATTGGTAACTTGCTCCTCTTGGGTAGGTTTGAAGATTGTCATGTCCCATACTTTGGTCTTCCTTGGCAAATTTCCACCATCGTTTCCAGTCATCGTGCATATAACACCCTACCTTCTCGAGCCACAATCCGAGCTAGTAAACTCGAGCCGTTTTGGTAGGTGCGTTCAGTCATCGGAATAATATCAAAAGGTATTTCTTCTGGAACGACTTCTAGTGCGGCTAGACCTGCTTTCATGCCGTCTGCGTCATTCTCGAGAACCAATAAGAAATCGAGGTCACTGTTGGCTGTAGCTTCGCCTCTAGCGGTGCTGCCAAATAAAATTACTTGCTTTGCATTAGAAGCAATGCCCATGAGGTGAGCCAAGTTCTGTAATTCTATGCTTTGGCTGGTCATAAATTTTCCTCTAACCCTAACTGTCCTCGAGCATAGGCGCGTAGCACGGTGCTGGCTTGGTGAATGCTGCTGGTTTCTTCTAATCCCATCTCGAGTAAATCATCTGGGTAACGACTAAAATTAAAGATGATGTCTAGTAATTTGGCGGCTTGTTGTTCCCGAGATTGTGTTGTTAGTTGTGGTGAGACCAACTCGAGTAACTTTGCAATGTCATGAATTTGTGGAACTCGTTTGTGTTGATAAAGCAGTACGGCTTTTAAGTATTTTTCAACCGAAGCATGGAATAAAAAAGCGGCTGATGAAGCAATGGTGTTTTTGAGTTGAAACGCCGCTTGGTAGTCATTTTCTGCGTATTCAATCCAGCGATTTGGGTCTTTAGAGTCTGGCATCGTTTTCTCCTTGTTCAAACAGAATAATGCCGTCTCGTTGGACTTCGCTGGCTAAATAGGAATTTGGGTCATTGTAACGACTTTCTGGGAGTGGCAGTACATCTAAGGGTATCCAATAACCCGCTTCATGAAAAGCATCTCGAGCTTTCATGGCTGGCTCGAGTTTTTCCAAGGTTTTTC
>JBEGTV010000270.1:0-4450 GCA_041179225.1 Deinococcota bacterium
TCTAAATCCCGAATATCAGAGACCACAAAATCAAAACTCATCTGATCCACGTGCATGACATCCCAAGTGCCAGTACGAGGATTTTTACTTAAGAACGGATACTCGAGAGGGAACTTACCAAAACGTTCTTCTTTACAAAAATCATCGTAATCCACCAGCACCGCGTGACCACCGGGGTACTGAGCTAAAAGCTGCATCGCCTCATAACCATCAGCCGCCCCAAGAAACAAAATTCGTGGCTTATGGACTTCTAAACCATCAAATAACGCTCGTTTACCACGTGGATCCCACACAGCATCTTGAATCCGATGAACCTGATTCCAAACTCGTACCTCCAAGAGTTCTTGAAAAACCTCTGGGAGACTCGAGAAATTAAAACTCAGTAGCGTCTGTAAGAATTTTTGAGTGGTTTTTGATTGGGCTTTAGGTAAATCCGTGACAAATAATTCATGGAAATTCTTATTAAAATTTTGCCATTGCACCAAAACTGGCATTTGGGTTTGATGTTCAGTTTCCCATTTTTGCCGTGTTCTCGAGTTGGCAGGCACATTAAAAGGCTTACCAAGTTCTGCCCATGAAAGCCTAGACCAATCGGTGTGGCTTAAATCTTCAAATAGGTCTGGCGCACCCGTTCGCAAATCAGCACGGTACGAAGGCATAAGAAACGACGTTTCAAGCGGCATCCGCGACATCTCTAAAGTGGCTTGCATGGTAGTGGGTATTCTACTGGTTTTTTGTGGTTTTTTTCTATGCAACCCGTTGCTGATTTAACGCGCTTAATCCACTCTTTGCCGAATACAGGTTTCAATACGGGTTAAGGCTTCTTGTAAAATGGCTCGAGAAGTCGCAAAGTTAATCCGTAACCAACCAGAATAAGCTGCGCCATACGGCGGTCCGTCGTTTAAGCCGACTTTGGCTTCTTCGAGCAGAATTTTATAAATATCTTTGGCAAACCCGAATTTATTAAAGTCCAGCCATGCAAGGTATGTTCCCTCGGCAGGAATACAAGTCACTTCGGGCAGGTGTTGCTCGAGCCAAGCACTTAAAAAATCACGATTGTCCCGTAAGTAATCTAGGGTTTGCTCGAGCCAAGCACCACTTTCTTCAAGCCCAACCCGCCACATTTCCATGCTGAAAATGTTCGGGTGTCCCATCAGTCCCTTGGTGGCTTTTTGAATGCGTTCGAGCAACACCATGTTATGGGTCATGATCACCCCACCACCAAATCCAGCCGTATTAAAGGCTTTACAAGGTCCTGTGAGTGTTACAGTTCGTGCCGCTATTTCTGAGCTAAGACTGGCAAAAGCAATATGTTCGCCTTCAAGCCGCAGCATCGAATGTAATTCATCGGTAATGACCAGTAAATCATGACGAAGCACAAAATCTGCTAGTTGCTCGAGTTCGGAGCGCTTAAACACCCGTCCCGTTGGATTCTGCGGATTACAAAGCATAAAAATCTTGGTTTTATCTGTCACCAACGACTCGAGATGAATAAAATCTATTTCCCAACCTGACCGGGTCAGGATCATTGGATTCTCGAGCGCCACCCGCCCATGATCGCGCACACTACTTAGGAACGGTGGATAAATCGGAGTTTGGGTAATCACTTCGTCGCCCACACTGGTCAAACCCTGAATTGCAGCATATAAACCCGGAACGACACTCGAGACGAGCATCAGATTCTTAGGCTCTAATCCCAATAAACCATAACTTTCTTGTTGTCGAATAATGGCGCTTAGTAAACGCGGATCACCACCCATGAACGGATAACCAACGTTATACTCGAGCCGAGCAATCACAGCCTTTTTAATCTCCTCGGCAATAGGAAAATCCATATCCGCCACCCAAAGCGGCAAGACCCCATCGGCATGATAATTCCATTTAATTGAATAAGGATCACGTAAACGACTCGGCTCGAGGGTATCAAAAATAGACATGGGAAGAGTATAAAGGCAAAAGGCGAAAGGCGAAAGGCGAAGGGAAGGCAAAGGGTTTTACTTTTGACCTTCTTGACCCTTAAAGCAGCACCTCACGGGCTTGGGTCGCTTTAACCTTCGCCCTTTGCCTGTCTTTGCCTGTCTTTGCCTTCTTTATAAACCGCTACGCCAAAGGGTTCTATTAAACTGTCACCCAATAGAAATTCGGTGTCTGGGTCTAGCGGCAGGGCAATGCCGCCTCGAGTCCAGTTTTGGGCATAGACCAATCCGCCGCGTTTGCTTAGGCGTAATCCATGTTCAAGGTCTTGGTGGGTGATTCCAGCCCGGAATAGAGCATACTCGAGGGTACGACCTAAAATTCGTTCACCCCAAATACCAATGTAGATAATGCCGCCTTGCCCTAGGGGTCGGTAAGTGATACCAGCTTCGTTATAAAGTGGGTCGTCGAAGTACGTTCCGAGGATTCGGATGTTGGGGTCAAGGATTTCTAGGGATTCGTTCCATGTGTGGGTTTCAAAAGTTTGGTCAAAAGCCTCGATTCTAGGGGTCAGTCCGGGGCGGAGGCTGTCAAAGTTCTTGACGCGCACACCCGCCAGTTGGGTCATTGGGTTTTCTTTGGGAATTGCGCCTGTGGAAGTACGAAAACCTGAGCGTGAACCAAAGACAACAGTTGCACCGTTCTGGGCGTACTGCTCGAGGTGGGCTGCCAATTCCGGTGAACCAATTATTAGTGCAGGAGCAATAATCAGGTCGTAAGCACTTAAATCCGACATTGGGTGTTGGATGTCTAGGTCTACACCAACTTGACGCAATTGCGTATAGAAAGACATTACTTGTAACCAGTACGAACTACTTGCATTGTGTTTTTGTACATCATATGCCCAGAGTGATTCGTAATCGTGCAGCAAACAAACTTTGTGTGGTTCAAGAATATCAGGCAGCAAAGGCAATTTGGGTGCGAGGCGTTTAACTTCGGCAAAACCTCTGTCCTCACGACCATCGTGTTTAAGTAAACCCGAATGATAATCTTCTTGGGCTTGCCTTGCGGCTTGCCACCGAAAATACATGACAGAATCCGCACCGTGACTCATGGCTTGCAATGTCCAAAGTCGAACTGCACCCGGCGCGGGCAAAGGATTAAACGGCGACCAATTGACCTGCCCGCATTGTTGTTCCATCACCCAAAAAGGCTTGTTTTTTAGTCCTCGGTACAAGTCGTGATTAAAACTGATGAGGTCAGGATGTCCAGTTCGCGCAAATGCCAGTTTATTCTCCTCAGATGTGGCAAACATCTCGAGCATTCCCGTGGGGTAATTATCCCAAGTCACAAAATCCAAATGGGTTGCGGCTTTGTAATGATCAAAATCCGAAAAGAAAATCATGTAATTGTGAGTCACAAAGCGGTTTGGGCTGTGAGCGCGAAGAATCTGGGTTTGCATTTGGTCATAAGCAATCAGTTGGTCACTCGAGAAACGCATAAAATCCAAGATGTGACTAGGATTGGCTTCGGTAACAGTTAAATTGGGCAAACCAAGCTGTGACCAAGCCGTGTACTCTTGCGACCAAAAAACAGTCCCCCAAGCAGAATTCAGTGCCTCGAGTGAAATGTATTTTTTCTCCAGCCAAATCTGAAATTTTAACTTGGCTTGCAGACTATACGAACGGGTTGTTTCATGACAACCATACTCATTATCGGTTTGCCAACCCACCACAGCCGAATGATTTCCATAACGTTTAGCCAATACCTCGACAATTCGCTCTGATTCGCGCCAGTACACATCACTCGAGAAATCATAATGTCGTCTCGAGCCAAATTCACGTACTCGCCCCAAAATATCCACAGGCAAAATCTCGGGATACGAACCTACCAACCATGCTGGTGGAGTCGCTGTGGGCGTACAGAGAACAACTCGCAACCCTTCGGCATGAAGCGCATCAATGGCTGTATCCAACCATTCAAATTGGTAATTGCCTGCGCTTGGCTCGAGTTTTGACCATGCGAACTCACCAATTCGCACATAGGTTAGACCCAATTCACGCATTTTTTTGGGGAACACCGCCCATTCTTCAAACGGGAGGTGTTCAGGATAATCGCAAACTCCAAGGGAAAGCGGCATGATCCAATGCTACCGCAATTTAAGCCAATGCCATGACCATCTTCAAGACACTCTCGAGTTCAAGGCTTGCCCCACCAACCAATGCGCCATTGACATTTTGGCGGCTACACAACGCCTTGATATTATCGGGTTTGACACTGCCGCCGTACAGCAACCGCATATCACTGGCAATTGCGCCGTACTTACCAACAAACCAAGTTCGCATTGCATTGCCCATGTTTTCGGCATCGTCGGGCGTAGCGGTTTTGCCCGTGCCAATTGCCCAAATTGGTTCGTAAGCAATGGTCAGCCACTCGAGACTATTGCCAAATTCGGTTTGCACAAGTTCGGGAGTGAGCCACGCCAAGGCAGTCTCTAGTTGCCCAAGGGTGTACTGCTCGGCATTGCCTGATTCTC
>JBEGTV010000271.1:0-4449 GCA_041179225.1 Deinococcota bacterium
GTTTTGGATGAATTGTTTTGTGGTATTGGCAAGCTGTGCAAAAAACTTCCATTAAGTGCAGTGTTGGGTTGGTATGAGCATTGCGGTTATCAAGTATGATTAGCTATAATTTAAGAAATTGCTATGAGAATTCCTTTGGGCTTTGCTCGAGCTACTTGGTGTAAAAATCCGAGTAAACTTCCCAGTGATTTTGAGGTATCTTTGGGTGCAATGAAGTTTTCAATCGAGGACACTGACAGGATCATTATGATGGCGTGGGAAGACCGCACGCCTTTTGAGGCGATTCAAGCCCAATTTGGCATCTCCGAAGCCGAAGTCAAAACCCTGATGCGTCAAGTCCAAAATAAAAAAACCTATATTCGTTGGCGTGAACGGGTCGAAGGGCGAGTTACCAAACTTGGTAAATTGCGCGACCAAGCCGTAACACGTCATAAATCCAAGAATCAAAAATTCTAAAGCCTCATGCTTTGTGTTTCTCGAGAATTCCTGCAACCACAGCACCAATCACTAAGCCCCAAAAAGCACTACCCAGCCCAAGGAATTCCGCCCCTGAAGCAGTGATTAAAAGTGCAAAAATACTCGAGTCTCGGCGGTTACTTTCCTTAAATGCACCATCTAAACAACCTGCAATAGTGCCAGATAAAGCCAGTCCAGCCATACCAGAAGTGAGTGGTTTTGGTAATGCCAGAAAAAGCGCCACAATAGTAGTGCCAAATAAGCCCAAAATGATTTTCAGGATACCCGCCACAATACCCGCGCCGTAACGTTTACTTGGGTCTGGGTGGGCTTCTGGATTGTTGCCAAATGCGGCAGTAATGGCGGCTAAAGTTAAACCATGACTGAGTAGTGGTGCAAATAAGGCACTTAAGATGCCTGTACTGACCAATGCGCCTTTGGTCGGGGGGTCGTAGCCAAATGAGCGCATCACCGCTAATCCGGGTGCATTTTGTGAAGCCAACGCCAAAGCCGTTAATGGAATCCCAAGTCCAAGAATTGCTTCAAGATGAAAAGTCGGTGCAATCAGCATCGGTCGGGCAAACTCGAGGGCAATGCCATTCAGACTAAATTTCCCTAAAATGGCAGCACTCGAGAAGCCCGCCAGTAACGCCCAGAGCATCGGCACTCGAGAACGCAGAAACTTCGCACCTAGAAATGCTGCAATCATCAGTAACACCAGTGTTGGTTCAAAGGTAGCTGCTGTAAACAAGCCCAATCCAAACTTAAATAATGCCCCTGCTAGCACTGCCAAAGCAACATTTTGCGGCACGAGTTTAATCACTTTGTCAAACCAACCCAGTGCGCCAAGTAAAGCAATCAGCAAACCAGAAAGTAAGTAAACGCCAACTGCATCTGAAATAGGGTATTTGGCTAAGTCGGTGGCAAGCAGCGCCAGCCCGGGTGTATTCCAAGCTGCCAACACAGGTTGTTTGTACCACCATGATAAGCCCAAACTTAATATGCCACTGCCCACGCAGATAGCCCAAACCCAAGAACTGAGTTGGGCAGGACTTAAATTGGCTTTATCGGCTACATCAAAAGTTAAGACCAACGAACCCGTGAAGCCGACAATCACAATCAGCATTCCAGCAAGAACTGTGCTGGTGGTGATACTTTCTTTCATGCTGATTCCCAACGCGCTAAAGCCCGTGTCCAATGTGCCTCAAGTTCACGTTTTGCAACCGTTAAATCCCTATTTTCAATTGCAGAAATAATTTTTTGATGCTCAAGAACACTTTTACTGGCTTCCTTACCGCCACGCCAATAATGAATTTCTAAACGAATATGATTGGTTTTAAGGTTGGCTAAAATACTTAGTAACTCTGGGTTATTGCAATGACCAGTCCATAGACTATGGAGGGCTGTGTCCTCAAGGGCTGCGTTTTTTGCATTCATCGCTTCTAGGTTTTTCTGTACAGCTTTGTTTAGGGTGTTCATTTGAATCAAATCGCTTGGCTCGAGATGAATAAATGCAAGTTCTAAAGCCAGAGGCTCAAGCAGACGCAAAATTGGGTAGACACGACTGGCAAGGCTTTTATCCACATCCGTTACTCGAGTCCAAGCATTCACTTTGGTTTCAATGAGACCTTCATCCTCGAGCCGTCGCAATGCTTCACGGATTGGTGTGCGACTGACCCCAAGTTGCGTGGCAAGGTCTGTATCACGGATTTTCTCAAGTGGTTCGAGTGTCCCGTCTATAATCCAGTTTTGAATTGCACTGTAGACATCTTCACGAAAAAGTCGTTTCTCGAGTGGCAGTGTATCAGGAATTGGCATAAATTAGTATATCAGATATTAGTCATGATTGCGGTAAAGCATATGTGTTTAAGTAAATCCAAGCATTGCCTTGACGAGTCACAAGCTCTAAGCCAGCCGCTTTTGCCCATTCATCTATCTGAGCCGACGGCACGTACTCTGGTTCAAACAATTCTTGGCTAATCACAATTTTTCCATTGGGTTTTAATGCCTTTACACACGCTTCCAGTGCCAGCACGGGATTAGGAATTTCAGGTAGCACCGAAATCAGCACAATCACATCGGCAACTGCGCTTAGCCCCAGCTTGCAGACATCCAAGCTGATAAACTCAAGGTGTGGTAAATCTGTGGTTTTGGCTTTGGCTTCTGCCACATAACGCGGTTCAATATCTTGCACAATCAGTTTGGCACAACGCAATGCCAAGGCTCGCGTGAACAAACCCGAACCACACCCAATCTCGAGAACTGCGTCGGTTGGTTGAATGCCACACTGGTCGGCTGTGCGTTCAGGATTGCGGTACGCTTTGCGCCACGGATTCTCGAGCAGCCATGTCCAACCATAGGGAATTGGTTGTGGAAAAAGCCTGAACCAAACCCGTATCAGAATTTGAAAAGCAATAAAAGCCAGCAACGCGTCAATCAGCAACATGGTTAGAGTATACGCGTTCAACACAACTTAAATTTGTGCAAGATAGCGTTTGTTCTAACGCCGAGGGTCAAGGCGGTCACGTAAACCATCACCGAGTAAATTTAAGCCCAGTACAGTAAAAGCAATCGTTAAGCCGGGAAAAATTGTTGCCCAAGCGCTCTGATAAATAAAAGTTTGGGCATCACGCAGCATCACCCCCCAACTCGGGGCAGGGGGTTGAGTACCTAAGCCCAAATAAGAAAGCGCGGCTTCTGCCAGAATTGCAATTCCAAAAGCAAAAGTGGCTTGGACAATCAGTGCCGAAGCGATATTTGGTAGGACATGCCTGAACATCAAACGGGCATCGCGTGCGCCCAAAGCCCTAGCACTGTCAATAAAATCTAGGTTCTTGGTGGCAATGACACCGGCTCTGGTCAGTCGTGCAAAAGTCGGGATGCTCGAGATACCCACGGCAAGCATCGCGCTCCAAATGTTCGGGCGCAAAATAACGGCGATTAAAAGGGCTAGTAGAATCGTCGGGAACGCCGAAAGTGCATCTAGGACCCGCATGATGATGTCATCTATTAAGCCACCAAGCCAGCCTGAAATCATACCAAGCAACAAGCCTAAGCTCGAGCCGATGCCAACGCTGATTAAGCCCACCAACACACTGGTACTCGCGCCACGCAGTAATCTGGATAAGGTATCGCGTCCAAAATTATCTGTGCCAAGTGGGTAAGTTAGGCTGGGGCTTTGGAGTTGTACTGTAAAATTCTGGAAAGTCGGGTTGTGTGGAGTCCAGATTAAACCCAGCAGCGCCGCAAAAAGCAGCAGTCCGAGGGTGGCAAAACCAAAAAGTAAATTAAACTCGAGACGCGCCGTGCGCTTAGGCTCGAGGTCTGGGGTTTGAGAGATAATTTGATTCATTCGGTATCCAACTTGAGTTCATGTCGTGCATAATCACGCAGCACTCGAGCCGCTTCAAGAAAAACCTTGGCTTCATCTACACTTGGAGCATTGAGCGGATTTGGGTAACGACTTGGCATCATGGCAATGTTTAGAATTTTTGCAGCTTTCATTTCAATTGTTTCGGCAGTGAACGAAGCACTGATACTACTCAGAAGTTCAACCAAATCATGAATGAGTTTTGCCTGAATTCCAGTGGCAACAATCACCGCTTTTAGGTATTTTTCGGCGCTTGCATGAGCGTGAAAAGCAGCAATTGCAGGTAAATCCTCGAGTAATTTATGGACTGCCAACCAGTCCATTTCAGCGTAACTGACCCCAGAACGATAATCACGCGGATTTGCCATACAACACCTTCCCTTCTCGAGCCACTTCTATTGCCAGTGGTGTGTTGCACTGCTCAAATTCAGAGAGCGTCATTGGCACAAAATCCATTGGAAAATACCTTGGGCAGAACGCATCTTGGGCTTTTAAGGCTGCATCCCATAAGTTTGCATTGTCCTCGAGCAGTAAAAGTAAGTCAAGATCGCTGTTTTCGTTGGTATCGCCGCGTGCCACACTGCCAAAGACAATCACTTTTTTTGCCCCAGTAAATTCTGCGA
>JBEGTV010000272.1:0-4444 GCA_041179225.1 Deinococcota bacterium
CTTGTCGCCAAGGTTCAAGTAGGGCGGGAAAGAGGGTCAGGATGCTAAATTTCATGGAAGTAAACCAAGGTAATTCAGATTTCGTGGCTTAAACATCAAAACCCTTGCTCGAGTGCCACCACTTCGAGCTTAGCTTCTAAGTTTTGGGGTACATAAATCATGGGTTTAGTCTAGTCCAAATTTAAGCGTCAAACAAACCGCCAATTGGTTCAATTTCTATTTTATCAGTCTTAATCTGCACATAAGGCGCTTGCAAAGGCACTAGCACTTCTTTGTTGTTGTAAGTCACCACCAGAATATCGGCTGTGCCAGCATCCATCAGGGTTTTTATCACCCCTAAGCTCGAGCCATCTGGGGCAACCACTGGCAATCCAATCAGGTCATGATAAAAATACGAGCCTTTGGGTAGTCGAATTGCGGTTTTCTCAGCAAAAACCTCAGTGCCACGCAGTTCATCGGTCAAGTGGCGTTGGGTGTATCCCGCAATTTTTAGAATCACCACGCCATTAAAAACCTCGAGCTTGCGAACCGTTACCCAACCGTGAGGCTCGAGCCAAACTTTTTTCAGTCCTTGCAGATGGCTTGGGTCGCCACTGTTGCGGAGTTTCATTGCGCCATCTTTGCCAAAAGGTTGAGTAAAATGCCCAATTGAAATCAGGTCATTGGGCATCTCGAGGGTAAGGTCAGTTTCATTCATGTTCGGGTGTGAAACCTCATTCGTATTCCGGTGTGAAACCTCATTCATGTTCGGGTTTACTGGATGCACCAGCCACATCTACTTGGACTCGTTCTCGAGGTCCTGCCGCTGCCCTTGCAATGGTACGAATCGCTTGGATGACTCGTCCTTGTCTGCCAATCACCCGTCCTTCTTCGCCTGACGCACAATGAATGATGTAATTATCGCCACTGGCTTCGACGCGCACGGCAGAGGCGTTATCCACTACTTTACTGGCTAAGTAAGCCACGAGTTCTTTGGTCATAACGGGTACTTTATCATGTTCGAGGCTGGTAACTCATCATATTAAAGGCTGGTAACTCATCGTGTTCGAGGCTAGTAACTTATCAAACACTATTCTCGAGAATCGCTGTGCTGAGTTATTCAATCGCTGAGCCGAGTTGTTCAACGGTTATTCCCCAATGCTCGAGAATAGTGTTTGTTTGCATTGTTAGATTGTACTGGGTATAACCGCAATCACATACCCCTAACCTTTTTTGGTATCGTACTTCTCATGATGCTCGAGTTTCATATTCTTCGTTCTGTTCGTGATCGCCACAATTTCGATGAGGCGTTGTTCACCACTTCTGGTCGGGTGATTTTCGCGGATTTTGCGGCAGCGCGGCGGTTCGCAGCAACTTTGAACGCGGTTACTCCAGGGCGTAATGCTAGGGCTGGTGATATTAACGCAATGGGTTTAATTGATGAGGTGCTGCATGGTTTGCTCTTAGAGTACCGTGAGCATCACGCACCGAAACTCTGGCAGGAGGCACTCGAGGCACTCAGAACCCAGTACGGAGAACGTTTAGATGCGACTTTGGCGAGGTTCGCCCAAGAATTCCCGCCTACCCTTGTGTATAAAGGGGTGCAGAAACTCAAGGATTACTTAGCCAACCCTGCCAATAAAGAAGTGTTGCTCGAGGAGATGTTGCTGCTTTGGCTTGAGAATAATAATCCTGCCTTTACACCCTATAAGGATTTATTTGAAGACGAAGCGATTGCTAAGTCCAGTGCGTACCGCAGTGTGATTTCTAGTCTCGAATCTTTTTTGGATGGACAGCCCAGTTTTGGTGGGATGAGTTTATGGTCTGCTTTGCGTTTACCTGCTTTGCAAAATCCAGATTCACTCGAGGCACAACTTCGGGCGTTAATGGGTCGTTTCGGTGGTGTTTTTCAGCGCCGTGGTTTAGCGGGGCGTTTTGCGACATTAGAACTAAAATTACGTGGTGGCTTAGATTTATTTGCCGAAGAAGCCCGGTTTTTTGTGGCGCAGAATGTGCGTGAGTTCGGTGGTGGAACAGAATTCAAAGCTGAGGCGCAAATCCGAACTGTTTCACGTCAAATGCTTATGGATGAACCTGAAGCCTTTACCTTGGATCAAAATTGGATGCCTCGAGTCGTGTTAATGGCAAAAAATGCCTTTGTTTGGCTTGACCAGTTGAGTAAACAATACAACCGTGAAATTCGCAGGCTCGATCAAATTCCAGATACCGAACTCGAGAATATGGCACGTTGGGGCATTACAGGGCTATGGTTGATTGGTCTTTGGGAACGCAGTGTTGCTAGTCGAGAAATTAAGCATCGCATGGGCAACCCCGATGCAGTCGCTAGTGCGTACAGTTTATGGGATTACAGCATTGCCAAGGCACTCGGAGGTGATGCGGCTTTAGAAAACCTAAAAACTCGAGCTTGGCGATTTGGGATTCGTATGGCTTCGGACATGGTTCCAAATCACACGGGTATTGATAGCAAATGGATGGCAGAACACCCCGATTGGTTTTTGCAACGTGCCGAATCGCCGTACCCAAGTTACACTTATAACTCGCAGAATTTAAGCACTGATTCGCGGATGCAAGTCTTTCTTGAAGATCATTATTACGACAAAACCGATGCTGCTGTGACGTTTAAGTACATTGGTCTGGACGGTCAAACCCGAATTATTTATCATGGCAACGATGGTACGAGTCTGCCGTGGAACGATACAGCCCAACTTGATTACATGAATCCTGCGGCTCGAGAAGCTGTGATTCAAACAATTTTTAGGGTCGCTCGGCAATTCCCAATTATTCGCTTCGATGCTGCCATGACCCTTGCTAAGCGTCACATTAAACGCCTCTGGTTTCCTGAACCCGGTAGCGGCGAAGGGATTGCTTCCAGAAATGAGTACGGCATGACCCGCGAAGAATTTGATTCGCTCATGCCAAATGAATTCTGGCGTGAAGTGGTGGACAGGGCTGCCACCGAAATTCCAGATACCTTACTTTTAGCCGAGGCATTCTGGATGATGGAAGGCTACTTTGTGCGAACCCTAGGCATGCACCGCGTTTACAATAGTGCTTTTATGGTCATGTTGCGCGATGAACGCAACGCTGAGTACCGCGATGTGATTAAGAATACCCTCGAGTTTGAACCTGAAATTTTGAAACGCTACGTGAATTTCTTAAGTAACCCAGATGAAAAAACAGCCGTTGAACAATTTGGTAAAACCGACAAGTATTTTGGGATCATGACTTTATGCGCCACCCTGCCCGGATTGCCGATGTTAGGACACGGGCAAGTCGAAGCCTACACTGAGAAGTACGGCATGGAATACCAACGGGCGTACTACGATGAAAAACCCGATTGGGGCTTTATGGCACACCACGAAACCCAGATTTTCCCACTCCTTAAAAAACGCTACTTATTTGCCGAAGTCGAACACTTTGCGCTTTTTGAAGTGAACCACGATCATGTTTTTGCGTTCTCCAACCGCTCGAGTCTTGAACGTGCTTTGGTCTTTTATAATAACTCCACACATCAAGCCAATGTCACGATTCAATCGTGTTTATACGCCGAACAACGTGTTGGAATTGTCAAAGCATTACAACTTTCGAGTAAAGATAATCAATTTGTGATTTACCGCGATAACGTCTCAAACCTCGAGTACATCAAAAACAGTGCCAAACTCGGACAAACAGGTTTCCAAATCGAACTTGGAGCCTATGGCAGAGCCGTGCTGCTCGATTGGCGCGAAGTTACTGATACTGATGGACGTTACGCTAGACTCGAGCAGATGCTTGGTGGGCGCGGCGTGGAACACATCGAAACTGCGGTGCAGGAATTGTACTTAGAAAAAATCCTTACCCCGTGGAATGACCTTGTAAATTCAAGTAACGCACGGGCGCTGCTCGAGCCAACCCCGCTTTTACTTGGGCAACTCGAAGCCAAAGCCAAAGCCCTAAGCGATGGCATAGAATTGCATACCAAAAAAGAATTATCTGGAGCAATGTTCGCGGTTGGTTTGCGCTCCGACCTAGAAAGTATTGAAGCTGAAACTGCCGAAATTGCCCTTGAACAACTGGCATTGGCCGCCTTGAAACGAGTGGCGAACTTAACCGAAACTACCCCGCAAGTCATTGCTGCTGAATGGTTACTCGAGCGTCAACTGACCAGAGCTTTTAGAGACACCAGCAACGGACATGCACAACGCAGTGCCGCTCGAATCTTGTTGCTCGCGGCTAACCTAGAAGCACTCGAGGAAGCCAAAACCAGTGTTGACCTGATCGAATTCTTAGTGCTTGATGTCAATGCCGACCTTGCGATTGGCTTAAATACCTTTGAAACCAAACGCTACGTTCATGCCGAAGCCTTTAGTCAATGGATTATCAGTGCTTCACGTAACTCAAACCAAGATAAGCTCCTTGAGAAAACCGAAGCCATGATCATAAAAAACGGTTACTGCTTGGATTT
>JBEGTV010000273.1:0-4435 GCA_041179225.1 Deinococcota bacterium
CGCACGATTCCTTTAATTGGGTTGTTCCGCACAGCGTTTTATGTGCCTGTTGTGACGAGTTTTTCGGTTGTGGGGTTAATGTGGCAGTGGATGTACAATCAGTACGGACCAATCAACTTTATGCTCAGCAGTTTTGGTTTAATGGATGCCAAAAACCCCAGTAACTTACTGAATAATCCAGTCCTCGCACTCTGGGCAATTATGCTTGTGACGCTTTGGAAGGGCTTAGGCTATTACATGGTCTTGTACTTGGCGGGTTTACAAAGCATTGACCGCAGTCTCGAGGAGGCAGCCGTGATAGACGGTGCAAACCGTTGGCAGGTTTTTTGGAACATCACCATTCCGGGTTTGCGCCCGACCATTTTGGTTTGTAGTTTACTCAGTACAATTAGCGCGATTAAAGTCTTTGAAGAGATTTTTACAATGACGGCAGGCGGACCGGCTGGGAGTACCTACACCGCAATGTATTTTATTTACTCTAAGTCCTTTGGCGATTACCGATTTGGTTACGCGGCGGCGGCTGGTTTAGTGGTGGCTGTGGTCAGTATGTTCTTTGCTTTTATCAATTTTAGACTCACCAAAGGAAACGACAATGCTTAACACCACCCCAGAAGCCCAAACCTTAAAACGCAAACGCCAATTTCAAAAAAGACTCGAGAATACAGCCGTCTACGCGCTTTTAATTATTGTTGGTTTTATTAGTGTTTACCCGTTCTTATGGACACTCCGCACCAGTTTAAGCACTTCTGGTGGGATATTTGAATTTCCACCGAGTTTAATTCCAACCGAAGCCAGTTTTAAGAACTTTATGACCGTCACCGAAATTGTACCGATCCTGCGCCAAGCCTTAAACAGCTTAATCATTTGTTTTTTTGGCGTGGTCGGCGCAATTATTGTCGCGGCACTCGGCGCGTATCCACTGGCAAAAATGAAATTTTGGGGTCGAGACGCAGTTTTTTACGCCCTGATAGCCACGCTGGTACTGCCCAACGAAGCAGGGTTAATTGTTAATTTCATTACCGTCTCGAGGCTGGGTTTACTGTCCACCGATGTTGGACAATTTGCAGCCGTTATTCTGCCCGCTTTTGGTAGTGTAGCCAATGTTTTTTTGATGCGCCAAGCCTACCTTGGGATTCCAGCCGAATTACTCGAGGCAGCCCGAATAGATGGTGCGAGTGAGTTGCGAATTTGGTGGAGTATTATGCTGCCGCTCACCATGCCGACTATTGCGGCAGTCAGTATTTTACAATTTGTGGCGTTCTGGAATAGTTTCTTATGGGCATTTATCGTCATGCGCGACCGCAATCTCTACCCTTTAAGCGCTGGTATGCTCGATTTATCTGGAGCTTTTGCCACCAATACACGGGCGGTCAGCGCTGGCGCGGTGCTGATGATGATTCCGATTTTAATGGTCTTTTTGTTTTTCCAACGTTACTTTATGCGTGGACTCGAGGGCGCAGTTAAAGGCTAAAAAATTTCCTCGAGTGGTCGACTTGAGAATTTCCAAGTCTCGAGAACCAAATTCTCATTCATATAAAAGGTAAACCCCTTCAAGAATTCTTGAAGGGGTTTCTTTTGGCGGAGAGAGAGAGATTCGAACTCTCGGAACAGTTTCCCGTTCACACACTTTCCAGGCGTGCTCCTTAAACCACTCGGACACCTCTCCGTGCAAAGCTCGAGAAGTGTACCAGTGCAATGCACTTAGGTCAATACGTTAATCGCCCATGACTGGGGACACGGCGGGTTTTGTGCCGGGTGCATCTTTGGCTTCGCTCGAGTGTCCGGGTTCAAATTTCAGGCTTGGATTGGCAACCACTGCCGCATGATTGGCAGCAATGGCTGCTTCGCCGTAACCCGTGGCGATGAGTTTTAGTTTGCCTTGGTAGGCGCAAATATCGCCGCATGAATAAATACCTGAAATATTGGTTTCCATGACTTGGGATACTTTTATTCGGTTTCCTTCAAGTTCTAAGCCCCACTCGGCAATCGGTCCAAGTTTACTTAAATACCCGACCATACTCAGCACTTCGTCTATCTCGAGGACTGTTTCGGCTTGGGTGGCGTTATTAAACACCACGGCGCGTTCGAGTTTTTCATTGCCCTCGAGACGGCGCAATTCAAATGGGGTCATAATCTTGATTTCTCCAGCATCATGTGCTGCAATCATCTGGTTGGTGGTAGCAGCATGGGCGCGAAAAGAATCACGGCGGTGTATTAAGGTGACTTGTGCGCCAACATCTTTGAGCATTAACACCCAGTCTACGGCACTGTCGCCTCCGCCCATGACCAACACACGTTTGCCTCGGTACATCTCGAGGTTTTTGACGGCGTACTGTACGCCTTTGCCTTCAAATTCGGCAACGCCGGGCGCAACAACTTTACGTGGTTCAAATGCGCCAACTCCGCCAGCGATAATTACAGCCGCCGCTTGGTAGGTGTTGCCTTTGTCTGTTATAAGCGAAAAACTGCCGTCTGGTAGCTTCTCGAGTTTCTCGGCACGTTCACTTAAGTTATATATTGGGTGAAATGGTGCTAGTTGCTCGACTTGGTTTTTAACCAGTTCCTTGGCGCGAATTTTTGGGAATCCTGCCACATCGTAAATATATTTTTCTGGGTAGAGCGCGGTCAATTGCCCGCCAGCTTCGGGCAAGGGGTCTACGATTCGCATGGATAAGTCGCGCATCCCAACGTAAAAAGCCGCAAATAATCCCACGGGTCCTGCGCCAATGATTAAAACATCCGTCTTTGCCATAGTCAACAGGGTAGCATCTAAGCAGGTTGGGGATGCGTTACAAAATGGGGGACGATGTGGGTTTCGGGTCTTGAAAAGTGCTATTCTCGAAGCTGTGATTCGGTCTGTCATTATTTGCATTGGGCTGTTACTTGGCTCGAGTTTAGCGCAGTCGTTGGAAGTCAGTCCGTGGTTACCTGCGGCTGATGGTCGCACAACGCTAAGTGGACAAGGATTTGAAGCTACATCTACAGTCACGTTAGAGTTTACTGCGCCTCGTCCGATGCTACCTGATGGAAAGGCAGTGCCAGCTTCGGTTCAAGCCGATGCAAAAGGGGCTTTTCGACTCGAGTTAAAGGTTAGTGAGGCAAGATTATCCATTACAGCAAAAAGTGGGGCGCTAAGCGTTTCGTTGGTTCGGACTCCACCACAACTTGAATTTGTGGCTGATGGCAGTTCGATTATAGCAAAAGATGCAAGTACTGGAAAAATTACGCAGCGTTTTTATTTGTCTGGTCAAGTGAAAACCTTAGAACCCACAACCTTGGGGTATCGGGCGACAGTTCAAACTGCTCCTAATGTTGAAGAAGTCTTTCTACTCGAGAATGGCAAAATTCTTGAACGGGTGGTGTTTACGGCAAGTCCAGCCCTGCTCGAGACAGTGAATCGTGGGTGGCGTGAAAAGGTAATTGGTGAACCTGTGGCTTTTTGGCGTGAGCAGGTAGAATTCGATGCTACCAATCCATTGTTGAAAGTGCAATTGGGCATAGCTCTACAACAGGCGAATCAATCAGAAGCTGCTAAGAAAGCTTTTTTATCAGCCCTTGAAGTCAATACACCTTTTTACGTTTGCTTGCGCTTAGCTCAAGAACTCGAGAAAGCGAATCAACCAGAATTAGCCGATTTAGCCTTAACCAAAGCCAGAATAAAATATGCTGAAATTGGTTATGACCCGGGTTTTGCTGTTTCTAAGTCGGTTTTAGCGGCTTGGGGTGATCCATTTGAAACGGCAAAAACCTTGTTTAAGCGTGGTAATCCTAAACGAGCCGAGGCTTGGTTGGCATATGTGCGCGATACCACTCCGCATTTTCCGGGGGCTGGGACAGTTTTTCTCGAGTACGGGGTTTGGTTGGATGCTCAAAACCGTGCAGGCGAAGCACGACAAATTCGTGAATTTGTAACTGATTTAGACAAGGGCAGTGTCTTTCGTTTCGGTGATGCTGGTTTAATTCGTTTATCGGCGTTTGCTTTGGCTGGGGCAATGGTGGCTTTGGTGTCGTTTTTGTTGTTGCAGTTTGTACTACACTTAAAATACTGGTCGCAACAAACCAAGGATTTAATGCCATTTGGTGGGCGTTTTGGGGCAATCGGACGTGCGCCTTTTGCTCGGTTACGGCATAGTTTACCCGCTTACTATACGTTTACCGAAAAACTGGTTTTGCTGGTTTTACTTATGGCTACCGTGGTGGGGATTGGTGTTTGGCAGTACACCTCCCAAGCTGATAAGTGGTTGCGTCAAGCCTTTTTAACCCAAGGCACGGCTGGCGGCACAAGTTACTTTCAAGCCTTAAACAATGTGCCGCAGCCCTCGGCTGATTTTTTACGTGGTTTGGGTTTACAGCTAAGTAACGATCTTGATGGGGCTTTAAGTGCATATCGTTCAAGCAGTGTGGCAGGAGCAGTCAATAATCTTGGGGTAATTCT
>JBEGTV010000274.1:0-4403 GCA_041179225.1 Deinococcota bacterium
CCTTGCGAAGGTCGCTCTAAACCCGCCACCATTCGTAGAATTGTGGTTTTCCCGCAGCCTGAAGGACCCAGTAAAGTCACTAATTTACCGGCGGGTAACTCGAGCGATACGGTTTCTACAGCAGTGACCGTACCAAACCGCTTAACGATTTGTTCTAAACGAACAGCAACAGCCGATTGATTCATATGAACTCCTTCGGAGAGGCAAAGGGCGAAAGGTAAGGGCAAAGGTTAAAAACTTAAAGCAGATTTTCCTTTATCCTTTTGCTTTCTACCCAATCCCCTCGAGTCCAGTGCCGTTTCTTGAGTAGCGTTTGCTAAAAGCAAATAAAGCAAGGATTAAGCCAAGCAAACCAAGAATCATGACGGTACTCATGGCGGCGGCTCTGCCAAGATTGCCTTGCTCGAGCCATGACAGCATTAAAACAGTAGCCAGTAAATTTCCAGGGCTGATTAAGAAAATAATTTGACTAATGGCAGTCATACTGCGGACAAAAGCAAAGACAATGCCTGATAAAAGTTGTGGGATTAAAAGCGGCACAAGCACTTTGGCTAATGTGGTACTCGAGGGAGCGCGGAGGAGGGTGCTGGCTTCATCTAAGGCTTTGTCTATTTGGCTAAGCCCTGCCATGACACTGCGAATACTGGCGGGCATATTGCGAAAGACCAAGGCAATCACCAGAATAATAAATGTGCCAGTTAATAACCACGGACCGACATTAAAAGAAATCACGTAAGCCACGCCCATGACCGTGCCGGGTGTAGCAAAAGAAAGCATACTGGTGGTCTCGAGGGCATTGCGTCCAAAAAAACTTTGGCGTGTGACCAGATAAGCAATTAAAAAACCAAGTAGCGTCGCGGCAATTGCTGCAACAAAGGCAACTTGAGCAGTGCGAAATAAAACTTCAAGTCCAGTGCCACTAAAGTCAATATAATGCTGTAAGGTAAATTCTCCATTTACGCCCCAAATTTTTACAAAACTGCCATAGAACACGCTACCGTAGAGCATTGCCACCAGAATTCCCCAGAATGCCAGTACGCTTTGGAGGGTGTTCTCGAGCCAACGCGGTAACATACTAAAGTTTCCACTGCCCGGTTTACCTGTGACTGTTACAAAACTGGTATTGCCAAGCCAAGCCCGTTGTAATCCCAAAATAATCAGTACCAAAACCAGCAGCACTGCTCCGTAAACACTGGCTTCGTTGGGGTCGTAGCGACCAGTTAAAGCCAAGTAAACCTCGGTTGCCAGAAAACTGCGGTCTCCGCCAAGTAAAATTGGATTGCTAAAATCGGCTAATGATTCAATGATTGTCAGTAAAAAAGCCGCCGCTAAACCCGGACGCAACAAGGGCAAGGTGACTCGAGTAAAAACCATCCACGGGTTGGAACGCATGGTTTGAGCCGCTTCTTCGAGTGCAGGATTCAAGCCTTGGACACTGCCACGAAGCGTTAAATAAGCAATTGGTGTAAATGCCATAATCTGAGCAATGGCAACACCAGTCACCCCCTTAAAGTAATTGGTATCCACACCAAAAACCCTGTTGGTAATTAACCCTTGCGAGCCAAACCAATTTTCTAAGGCAAAAGCCAGCACAAACGGTGGGGTGATCATTGGCAGAATCCCAACGATACCAAGAATTCGTCGTACCCAAGCCGCACGGCAACGTTGCTCGAGAATAGCAAAGATTAAACCAAAAAAAACCGTGGTTGGTGCAACGATTAAAGCCAAGTACAAACTGGTAGCAAATGCACCGCGTCCAAAAATACCAGCCCCCACAATAAAACCAAGTACCAAACCAGCCAGTGTTGAACCAAACAGCAATTGGAGTCGGGCTTTGCGCCAAATCGAAAACACCAATGCCAAAAAGCCACCCAAAAGAGCAACTCCAAAAACAATGGTTGTTTCTGAACGTGGCGTAAACTTATTTTCTAAAACCATAAACAGCGGACTCGAAAGGGTTTCGTGTACTTTTTTGAGGGTAAAAACACCATTGACGATAATGCTTTCGCGCAACACAATAAAAAGCGGATAAGCAATAAATAGCGTCACAAAAACACCGCACAGCACAATACTACTGGCAATAAAAGGATCGGATTGAATCAAACCAGTTTCGGATAAACCAACCCCAAGCACCAGCAACAAACAAATTAAAACCAGCAGCGCTCCATAACCAAAATTACTGCCCGTGCTGGCAAGCCAAGCAAAAACCGTGATGACCATTCCACTCGAGATGCCAATTAAAGCATAACCACGAGCCAACATTGGTAAACGCAAACCCGAAAGTACACTCAGCACAAGACTCGAGAGAACAAGTAATCCAGCCAACCAGCCAACTTTAGAGAATGCGCTTAATTCCCAATTCAAAAGTTCAAAAGCCCGATCAGGTCGAACAAAAGGCAACAATAAAACGCCAATGGCAATCAAAGTCGAGGGTATCAGCGCTCGAGAAGTACGACTGGCAAAAGCACTGGTGCTTGGTAAAGCATTGACCATGAATCCCCCAAAATAGTGGTTGAGGGTCTACACGTGGTAAACCCTCAGTCTTTATTTAACGTGGTAATGGGAAAATTTCGCTTGTCCAACGTTTAATTAGTGGGTCGCGTACACTCGGGTTGCCCCATTTTTTAGCATCGAGCGTTATTAACTTAAAGTCCTTTGGATTTGGGGTGTCATCATCCACTGGGGTTTTGGTGTTGCTTGGTAAGCTGTATGCCCCTGTTTTTGGTCCTATACTTTGTGCGGCTGGGCTAACTGCCCAATCCATAAAGGCTTTGGCGCTGCTTACATTACGAGCGCCTTTGATTAGGCTAAGACCACCAATTTCATAACCTGTTCCTTCGCACGGTGAAATAATCTGAATTGGAAAACCCTGTTTTTTGAATTCCACCATATCGTGCATGAATTGAATTCCAATCGCAGCACTACCATTTCCCAAAGCCACTCGAGGCGCAACCCCAGAGCGCGTGTACTCAGAAACATTTGGGTGCATTTTTGCCATTAAATCAAAGGCTTTTTCTTCACCCATTAAGGCAATTAACGTTGTGATAAAGGTATATGCAGTACCACTGGTGTTGGGGTTAGCAATCTGAATTTGTCCTTTATAAGCAGGCTTGGTCAAATCAGACCAACATTTAAGAGCAGGCAAATTCTTGGCTTTGAAGACATTCGGGTTAATACCAATACCAAGAATGCCTTGATAAATTGGCACATAACTTAGACCTACGGCAAAACGCAAATCCCGACGCAGATTCTCGTACTCTTTGACTTTGTAGAATGTGGTTAAGCCATTGCTCCAGGCTTCATAATGCGGGTCGCCCGTACCACCAAACCACGCATCAAAAGTTGGATTGGCTTTTTCGGCACGAATCCGCGCTAAGCCCTCGGCGGTAGAAAGCCGCACAAAATTAAGTTTAATCCCAGTTTCTTTTTGAAAAGCAGGACCAAGTGCTTCGCACCACGGTAATGTAACTGCACATAACACATTGACTTGTTTTTGTTGAGCGCTAACGATACCAGCAGCCGCAGCCAATGCAATTGCACCCATGACGAACCCACGACGAACCATTTTTTTACGCATACATTTCTCCTTGAGGAAGTTTCATTCTAACCATTTGAACAACTCGGATGTGAATTCTGGGTTGCAAACTACAAAGATTTTACTGATTCTCGAGACAAATAGCCCCTATACTAAAGTTATGTGGATGGCTTTAGGTGGCTTAGCCCTGTTAATGTTGGGCTTACAACTTTCTGTATCCCTGAATGCCCGTTTAGTCAATAGCGCCCGCCGCGCTCTGACATGGGCGACCCAAAACCCTACTCGAGCCACAACCCTAACGCATTTAGACCTTTTGATTGTGCTAGATGAGATAGACCAAAGTAGCGCCCGTATTGCCACAATTAGCCAAGACCTCGAGACCAAACCGCTTAAAATCTTAAGCAGCGTGAATTACTTGCCATTGACTGAAACAAAACCGTTCTTTCCACGAACCACCACACGAACATCATTGTTCTTCTCGAGCGAAACCAGACAGGATTTAACAGCATTCGGTGGGGTATTCCAAGTCAACCCATAAAATTGTACAAAATTATTTTGAAGACAATCAAATTTTTTGCCTTGAAGCACCTTAATTTGTTCGTTGAGCAGTAGTGTCTGAAAAGCATTGTAAACACTAGCTGCGTATTCGATCACAAAATCGTTGTTGGTCATTGGTAAAATCGTATTGGGTGGTGCCGATTTGGAAGTTGTGATTCGGTAATTTCGTGGAATTGACGTTAAGCCAAGCACCAAAACAAGAATTCCAATCACCATGACTGCACCAATGACCATACTTGAATCAGATTGATTTTTTACGGGCGCGTAACTGGGAGTAAAAATAGGAGTCTGACGGGCGGCACTGGCTAAA
>JBEGTV010000275.1:0-4401 GCA_041179225.1 Deinococcota bacterium
TGTTTACTTCGAGGATACATTTGTCGGAAACACAAAGTTACACAACATTTTACTTCAATTAGTTGTGACTGTAGATCAGATGGTAAGCATCCTTGCAAAGCGGGCAAGTAATCAACTTACTATTGTCAATTTAAATCTTTGTCGAGACTTTTTGCAATCCATGATAGCCAACACGTAAGATGGGCGAAGCACGCAACATCTTTGCCTTAGCCTGCCTTTGGTGCTTGTACGTTGGCAAATCACAAAATCCCAAGCCAATAAAATCCTGCCATTGCTGACAGGGTTTGCGTTATCTTTAGTTTAAGAAATCCCATTCTGCTCGAGTTCTTCGATGCTTAATCCTGTAATTGCCTGAATCTGTTGAAGACTTAACCCTGCGGCTTTTGAATTTCGTGCTATCTCGAGCTTGGCTTTTTGTTCGCCTCGAGTCTCACCCTCAGTAATGCCAGCTTCTCGCCCTCGAGCTTCCCCTTCGGCGAAAGCTGTTTGCTGAGTCGCAAAATTATCCCTAACGATTTTTAGACTGTATTCATACTGGTCTCTACTTTTTTGGTCAAGATTCGAGAATTTCGCTACTTCAAACGCACTGTTAAACACCTCATCTTTTAAGAGTTCAGGAATGCTCTGTAAATCCTCGAGATTGTTAATGAAAAATAACCACTTGTCCAAACGGGTTTCTAGTTCCTCGAGTGTCTTTTTGAAGTTCGGCATCTCGAGGTACATCAAGGTTAGTTTGTCAGAAAATACATTGTTGTTCTGGTCTTTGAGATTGACTTTATGCACCACTTCAAATAAATTGGCTCTGTCATCATCAAAGGTAAAATCGAGTATGGCAATACAGTACACAGGTGCAAGTTTATAGTTCCAGTTACCTTTTTGCGCCTGTTGTTGGATTGGAAAGGTCGCATAAAAGAGTGTTCTATCCTTAAAAAAGTCCTGTTTGAGTTTTTGTATTTCTACAATGAAATACTCGCCATTCATCCCTTGGCAGTAAATATCGTAAACAGCTTTGCGTTCATTTTCGATGCTAGGCAGTTGCTCGAGGTTCTTAAAACTCAGGTCTTTAATTTGTGCATAGGCTGGTAAAAGTGAATTTAGGAAATCAATTAAGTGTGGTTTACTGGCTTCCTCACCAAATATTTTCTTAAATCCAAAATCGGTAAAGGGGTTAATAAAGGTATTCATTACGGTAGAATCGTAGCAGCCAAAAGCCTATTTTCCTAGAGTTAAAACCCTTTATTGTATCCGCAAATTGTGCAGCAAGCCCTGCAAAACCACAGATGAGCCTAAATTCATTATGCTTTTGATACCATAAAGCCCATGACCAAGCGCATTAGCATTTTGCATACCAACGATATTCACGGGCGAATAGAAGGCTTGGCTCGAGTTGCCACGCTCGTGGCAGAGGCTCGAGAAGAAACCAAGCATCCAGTGCTGTACTTTGACGCTGGTGACATCGAAGAAACCCACACGCGACTCTCGAGTTTAACCAAGGGCGTTGCGATGCACCGTTTGCTGAGTGCGGCTGGTTGTAACGCTGCCACAATTGGCAATGGTGGCTTGTTGCGTTACTCCCAGAGCATCCTCGAGCAGTACGCCAATGTTGTACGCTACCCGCTTTTTCTAGCCAATTTTGTCATGCCAGATGGCTCGAGTATTGCTGGTGTACAACCAAGTGGGATACTCGAGGTGAACGGCGTAAAACTGGGTTTAATTGGACTGACCGATTCATTTGAAGCCTACACCAGTTTTTTTGGGATGCGCGAACTCGAGATTATACCATTAGTCAAAGTCTTAGCCACGGATTTACGTTCTCGAGGTGCGGATTTAATTATTGTCCTGTCGCATTTGGGATGGCAGCACGACGAACCTCACGCTGACAAATTCAATGACCAGATGTTAGCCAAGGCTTTAGAAAACGAAATTGATTTGATTATTGGCGCTCACACGCATCATCTGCTCAAAAACGGTGAACAAATCGGACGGGTTTGGGTGGCACAAACAGGCAATTATGCCGAGTATTTAGGACGAATTGAACTCGAGCAGACCGAGAACGGGTGGGCAGTAAAAAATTGTAGTACCACAGCAATTCTTGAGAGCGTAAAACCCTCAGAAATCATCCTCGAGACCGAGAGACACATAGAAGCCGAACTCGAGACTTGGTTATCCGAACCGCTCTGCACCTTAGAAACCGATTTGACCCACGCACCAAGTGCCGAATGTGCCGCAGGGAATTTACTTGCCGATGCACTCCGCGATTACTGGAATACCGACATTGGCGTTTGCCTCGGCTTGATTGGCTTTAGCAGTGGACTCGAGGCTGGAATAATCACTCGAGGGGCAGTGTTTGAACGCGTCACCAGTGCGGCGAACCCAGCACGAACCACCATGTATGGCTGGCAAATTATCAAAATGCTTTCCCTTGGTTTAGATGCAAAAAAAGCAGCCGAGAAACCCAAGCATTACCGAGGCGCAATGCGCGGAATGCTACACTTATCGGGTATGAAACGCGTTAATGACCAATGGTTTGTGGGCAGCCAAGCGCTTATGCTCGAGCAAACGTACACTGTTGCTACCAGCGATGCCGAAGTGAACTTTAGCACCAGTTTAGTCCAAAAAGATTGGCAACTCGAGGTGAAATATCATGTGGATTTGATTATGAACGAAGTTCTCGAGCAGTACATGCTCAAACACAAACGAATTATGCCTGAGAATCGGCGGATTTCGTAAAAATGCTAGATTGAAAACATGTCCCTAGATTTGCGTTATCCAATTGGTGAATTTCAAAGTAAACAAGCCTACTCGAGCGAAGAACGCAGTGCTTTTATTGCAGAATTAGCCCTAGCCCCCGCACAATTAAAAGCGGCGCTCGAGGGCTTAACGCCTACTCAACTCGAGACCCCTTACCGAGAAGGAGGTTGGACAGTGCGCCAAGTGGCACATCACTTGCCAGATAGCCACGCCAATGCCTATATCCGGATTAAACTGGCGCTGACCGAAACACAACCAATCATTAAGCCGTATAATGAAGAGGCTTGGGCATTACTCGAGGATACTAAAAACGTGCCTGTGGATGTTTCTGTGCAAATGCTTAGCGCAATTCATTTGCGTTTGGTGGCATTGCTTGAAACACTGACCGAAGAACAATGGTCTCGAGCTTATCAGCATCCAGTAGGTGGTTTAACAAAAGTTGAACAAGCCTTAGCTTTGTATGTCTGGCATGGAAAGAATCATATTGCTCAGGTCAATCAGCTTAAGCAGCGTATGGGTTGGTAATACAGTACCTCATCAGCAAATTCTTCATCAAAGACAGCCGCTTCTACCTGAATGCCCAAGACTCTCAATGGTTCGGTCAGTGCCTTGAAACGGGTTTCCTCGAGCCTCACTGTATCCCGAGCTTCGCGGGTGCCTCTCCAGACCAAAGCGACTTTTGACATAAAACTCCTTTAAGTGGTTAAGTAATCTTCAAACTCGACTTTAATCACCATCGCGGCATCTAGGCTTCTGGCAGCCACAAAAATCGTGTCTTGTCCAGCCAGTGTACCAACAATGTCATCTCTGGATAATTGGTCAAGGGTCAATGCCACACCCATTGCGTACCCATCGGAAACCTTAAGTACCACAATGTTTTCGGCACGGTCAATGTCCCGCACAAATTGCTTAAATTGAACCCGTAATTCCTCGTAAGGGTCTATCGAGGCTTGGTGCTTAGAAAGCGCATAACGGTATTTGTTTTTACCAAAGGGTTGCCGTACCAAACGCAACTCGGAAATATCACGGCTAACTGTGGCTTGGGTGACATGAAAACCCTCCTCGAGTAAACGCTCGACCAATTCGCCTTGGGTGGCAATAAATTCTCCTGCAATGATTTCTTGAATACGACGCTGACGTGGGTCTTTGTTTTGCATAATTGAGGCAGTATACAGTACAAATATGCAGTTTATGCTAGAAAAGCCCCGATTTTTGTGTCCATAACAGCATGTGACGCTCGAGTGACACGGGTTGTATAGACTTACAAAGTTCAAAGGAGAATTTATGAAAAAATTAGTCAGTAGTCTGCTTCTATTCAGTACCCTGATGGCTTGTCAGACCGCACCAGTCCCAATCCCAACCCCTGTGACCGCAACTTGGAGTACCGATGCCACCGCTTACCGAGGCGAAAATGGAAAGCGGTATGCCTACACTTGCCCTGCTGTCGCAGAAATCAGTGGTGGCGCAGTCTGGGGAACAGACACGTACACTGATGACTCGAGTGTCTGCAAAGCTGCTGTTCACGCTGGAAAAATCACAATGGCTGGTGGCACAGTCACCCTCGAAATTCGGGCTGGACAAGCCACCTACACGGGGTCTACCCGCAATGGCGTAACTACCTCAGACTATGGTATTTGGCAAGGAAGTTAC
>JBEGTV010000276.1:0-4381 GCA_041179225.1 Deinococcota bacterium
AGTCCGTTGGTGATGCCTTGTCCTAAACTCCCAGCGAGTGGACTTGAGATAAAATAGGTGTATTCGTAACCAATTTTGGCATTGGTCAAAGCATTATCTGCTCCAGGTTTAATGCTGACCGAGGCGCGTCCGTCCACATAACCTGCGCCAAAGAAGCCACTGGCTCGAACGCCAATGTAGAGTTTAGTGGTATCAAAAGAAATTGGGGTGCTAAAAGCGAAATCTAAAGACACTCCTGCGGCGGCTTGTCCGGAGGCGCTGATCGCATTGGTATAAGTTCCATTTAAGTTGCCATCGGAAATATCGGTGATTAAAGCTGGGTCTATGCGTGGGGCAGTTGGGGTTACATTGGCAAAAACACCAATTTTAATCGCCACAGGTCCAATACTAAAAGGAATACCAATTAAAGGCGTGACTCCACTGGTGGCGCTTGGCGTGCCAAATAAACCACCAAGGCTTGAGAAGTCAAGGCTGATTGGGCGGTTGTTGGTGACATCAAATAAGCTGATTCCACTGGCGCTAATGTTAATGCTTAGTTCACCGGGCGGGGTTGGGGTGTTCAAAATAAAACTGTTGAGGTGCGTGGCTTGGTCAAAAGCAGCTAAGAAATTAAAGACTTTGCTGGGCGGATTCCCAGTTAAGTATGGTGAGCGATTACTTAAAAAATCAAGCACATTCATTTGTGGGTTCAGCACAAAGTTTAGTAACCCAATCGGTAGGGTAATCCCACCACCACGTCCATCTGCTGGATAATTCAAATAAGCTGGATTAAACGGCGAAACCGCAGGACCTGGCACTAATGCACCACCCAATCCCAGTGAACGCACATCTTGTGCCAATGCTGCGCCAGATAATGCCAGCAGCAAACCAATGGTTGTTAAAACTCGTTTCATGTGACCTCCGAAGTGGATTATACCGTTAAGATTCGTCTTAAGCGCTTAAAACAGTCTAAACCATGTGCGCTACACTGAACATTTAGAGGGCTTGTTCTGCCTCGAGTAGCACAATCGCCTCGAGTGCGGTTTTAATCATGTTGCTCACACCCTTTTTAAGTACATCATCTGGTACAAGATTTTCATCGCCAATATAATTAGAAACAGCCATAACTGCGCCGCTCTCGAGTCCACGCAGTCGGGCAACCGTAAAGACAGCGCTGGATTCCATCTCGAGACCAAGTACCCCACGGGTATCGTATAAAACCCGTGCTTGTTCGGGTGTGACTGCATAAAAAGCATCATCGGAGGCAATTAAACCCACAGTGTGTGGCAAATTCCCAGCCGCGACCTCGAGCGCCCTGACCACGCGGTAATCAGCAATCGGGGTGTGGTTGCCTTCACCAAGGTACTGGCGGGTTGTGCCATCGCGTGCCAAGGCAGCTTGGGCAATGACCAAATCGGCTGGGCTAAGGTTTGGGCTGGTCCCGCCGCATGTTCCAATCCGAATCACCAATTTTGCGCCCAGCATGGCAAGTTCTTCGACTGCAATCGCTGCACTAGGGCAACCCATCATCGTGGTTTGCACTGAAACCCGAATACCCTTATACATCCCCGTATAACCAAGCATTCCACGATGTTTGGTGTACAAGACTGCATTCTCGAGGAAATTCTCCGCAACGAACTTAGCGCGATTTGGATCGCCAGGAAGTAAGACGTACTTGGCAACATCACCTTCTTGACCTCTGATATGAATAGGCATCCGACATTTTACCGTGAAGTATCACTCGAGACCAAATACACATTGATTTTGTAGCTTATGGAACTTTCTCAGTGGAATCGCGTAAACTAAGCCCATGTTGAATTGGTTACTGGTCTTGGTCCCGATAGCGTTTATCCTCGAGTTTATAGTTCATCCAGGCGATATGTGGATATTTATTGTCTCTGCCGCCGCTATTTTACCACTTGCTGGTTTAATGGGCAAAGCCACCGAAGAACTGGCAGCCCGCACTGGCGCAACCATTGGCGGGCTATTAAACGCCACTTTTGGCAATGCCACCGAGTTAATCATTGCTTTTTTTGCCTTATCGGCTGGTAAATTCGATGTGGTTAAAGCCAGTATTACAGGTAGTATCATTGGTAACTTACTCTTGGTTTTGGGGTTAGCGTTGTTTTTAGGGGGCTTAAAATACCCTAGACAAACTTTTAATCGTCATGGTGCAGGTACAGCCGCTAGTTTACTTGTTATAAGCGTGATTGCCTTTTTAGTCCCAGCCCTTTTTGACCTGACCGAAAAACAATTTGGTATCTCGAGCGCCCAAGTCAAAATAGACGATGCCAACTTAGCCCTTGGTGTTTCGGTTGTGCTTATTTCGCTCTATATTGCCAATATCATCTTTACATTGGTAACACATAAAGACATTCTCTCCACCTCGGATGAAGCCGAAGCTGAACACCACAAACCCGAATGGACTGTACCTGTTGCCCTTGGTGTACTCTTGGGCAGCACGGTGTTGGTGGGCTTTATGTCCGAATTCTTAGTTGGCAGCATTGAAGGATTCACCAAAACCTTTGGACTCTCCGAGTTCTTTGTTGGTTTAATTATTATCCCAATTGTTGGAAACGCCGCCGAACACGCTAGCGCCATTGTTTTTGCCATGAAAAACCGCATGGAACTCGCTATTACCATCGCCATTGGCAGTACCGTCCAAGTGGCGCTACTGGTTGCCCCAATCCTCGTATTCCTATCATGGATTATTGGCAAACCAATGGATTTAGTCCTGAATAACCCACTCGAGATTGTGACCCTGATTGGTGCGGTGTTAATTGGCAACAGTGTCACAAGGGATGGCGAAACCAATTGGCTTGAAGGGTTTATGTTACTTGGGGTCTATGTAATACTGGCATTGGCATTCTTTTTCTTGCCAAGCGCACCGGGCATAGCTGGACATAGATAAGCACTTGCAAAAATAAGGTTCTTGTGCGAAAATCCCGACTCTCGAGGGTAGTGTTATTCAGTCACTCGAGGGCGGTTAGCTCAGGGGTAGAGCATTCGCTTCACACGCGAGAGGTCGGAGGTTCAAATCCTCTATCGCCCACCAAGTCTGGGACGCACTTTTTATGTGCGTCCCATTTTTAGAATTTGACTGGTAATGCCTTTAATCCCCGTGGTACAAAACTTCTTGCCCACCTTAATTCTTCGGGTTTAACAGCCAGTTTTAAGTTCGGTAAACGTTCAAACAGCACACTGAATGCCACATTAGCCTCGAGCCGAGCGAGGGGCGCTCCAAGGCAGTAATGTAAACCCATACCAAAGCCAAGGTGCTTATTATTCTCGCGGTCTAGGATAAGGTTTTGCGGGTTAGTAAAGCGCTGTTCGTCGTGGTTGGCTGAACCCAAGCCAGCGTAAACCACGTCGCCTTGTTGAATGCTTGTGCCAGCAATCTCGAGGTTTTGGGCGGCATAACGTGGTGTGGCAACCATAATCGGGGCGGTGAACCGCATCAGTTCTTCAATTGCGGGTTTCATTAGACTAGGTTCGGTTTTGAGGTATTCAAGTTGTTCAGGGTTGGTCAGTAACGCTAATACGCCATTACCGATTAAATTGGCGGTGGTTTCTTGTCCTGCCGAGAGGAGTAGTCCAGCCATGCCAAGCAGTTCATCTTCGCTAAGTTGAGAACCGTTCTCCTCGGCTTTCAAGAGCGCCGTGGTTAAGTTGTCTCGAGGATGGTTGCGGTGTTCTTGAAACAGGCGTTTTAGGAATTGTGACAATTGATAAATGCTGGGTAGCGCGGTGATTCCGTCCATTGGTGTGCTGATGGTGACCATTTTTAAGGACCAATGATGAAAATTAAGGCGATCTTTTTCTTGGACTCCAAGCATTTCACTAATTATCGTCATTGGGATTTGAGCAGCGAAATTGTTAATTAAATCCATTTCACCTTTTTTGAGGGCTTGGTCAATTAACTGATGCGAAAGTTTGGTCACATGGTCGTGCATTTGGGCAATCAGGCGCGGCATAAATGCCTGATGCACCAAGCCGCGCAGACGGGTATGGTCTGGCATGTCGGTCTCGAGCATATTGGTCTGTAGGGCTTTGATAAAACCTGGCATCCAAGGGCGGGGCTGACTGTTTGGGATGTTGCGCTGGTTTTTGACAAAGCGCGTATCGTCTTTGAGTAAGTTCTCGACATCGTTATAGCGTGTCACCAACCAAGCTCGAGGGGCGAGCATATCGCGGATGGGAATAACTGGGGTTTGCTCGCGCCACTGCTTAAACATTGGGAACGGGTTAGCACGAAAACTTGGGTTGCTGATGTCTATTGGTTTAATTGGTGGCATAAAGTATTTCTCCAATCTAAAAACTAAGTGTAAGCCCAAAGCGAATTTGAATTCCAAATGCCCCACTTGGGTTGAGGCTCGAGCCTAACGCCCCATAATTCAAGCTG
>JBEGTV010000277.1:0-4369 GCA_041179225.1 Deinococcota bacterium
AGTTGCACACCGCGTCCAAGGGCGAGTTTGTACTTGCGGCTTTCTCCATTTCGTAATTTTGCAATTCGGTCTGGGTAGGCTAGTGCAATGAGTTTGCCAACGTTAGCATGGTTAAAAGTATGGTTCTCGAGCTTGGTTTTTAAGAGTTTTGCCCATTGTGTTGCGACTCGTTCTACTTGGGCTAGGCGTTGCTGATCAGCTTCAAAAATTCGTTTGCCAGTTCGTGCCATTCTAAGCGCTTGGACTCGAGTGCCAAGGTCGGTGGTGTCTGAATCTAAGAAATCGCGTTCCTCGAGAATCGCGGCAACATCTGCGGCTAATGCGGCTAAACCAAGGGTTTGAGCTTCGAGTGCCAAGTGCGCCAAGCGCGGATGGGCAGGGAAACGCAACATGGCTTGTCCTCTGGCGGTTATTCGGTTGTTCTCGAGTGCGCCGAGGCGGTTTAACAAATCGGTGGCTTTATCAAAAGCTGCTGGGTTTGGTGGTGTAATCCATTCAAGTTGGGTTGCCCCCCAAGCCGCTAATTCTAAGCAAAGTGGTGCAAGGTCAGATTCGAGAATTTCTGGTTTACGGCTTTTCTCAAGGCTGGCATGTTGGCTTTGCGTCCAAAGTCGGTAAACAACTCCTGCTTGGGTTCGTCCAGACCGACCTGCTCGTTGTGTGGCTGCGTCCACAGTTACACGCACTGTTTCGAGCCGAGTCAGGCTGCTTTGCGGGTCAAAGCGTGGTACTCGAGCCACTCCGCTATCTATGACAATTCGGACTCCTTCGATGGTTAGGCTGGTCTCGGCGATACTGGTGGCAAGCACAATTTTTCGTCTGCCTTGCGGGTCGGGCAGAATCGCTTTGGTTTGGGCATCTAAGCTGAGTTCGCCGTAAAGTGGCAGCACCACAGCTTCGCAACTGGTGAGCAACTCCATGCAACGCAGTATTTCACCCGCACCGGGTAGGAATGCCAGAATATCACCCGTTTCGGACTCGAGGGCGCGGTAAACACTTTGTGCGACTCGGTTTGGAATTGGAGTTTCGAGTTCACGTGGTGCATAACGAATTTCGATTGGATACGAACGTCCTTCGGCACGAATGATAGGCGCATTGAGTAAACCAGATAAGTTCTGGCTGTCGAGCGTGGCACTCATGATGACGATTTTTAAGTCGGGTCGTATTTCTCGTTGAATCTCGCGGCATAAAGCAAGGGCGAGGTCGGCATGTAGGCTACGTTCGTGAAATTCATCAAAGATAATGCAACCAATCCCCTCGAGTGTCGGGTCGTCCTGTAATCGCCGTGTTAAAAGCCCTTCGGTCAGCACCAGCAGTTGAGTTTGATTTGAGAATACTTTTTCAAAACGCACTTGATACCCAACACGCTGCCCAACGGTTTGCCCAATTAAACTCGCCATCCGAGTGGCGACACTCCGAGCCGCTAAACGCCGAGGCTCGAGCATGATGATTTTTTCTTGGTTCTGCTCAAGTAAAAAAAGCGGTAATAAAGTGCTTTTACCTGCTCCCGGAGGCGCTTCTATAATGAGGGTTTGGCTGGTCTCGAGGACAGTAGCGACTTCGGACAGCACACTTTGAATTGGTAATTGAAACTGAGCAGACACTAGACTCGTATACTAACGTGTGCAATCAGAAATTGGTGGGTTGTTGGCAGAACAATACTTTAGTCTGAAACTTATCAGACAATTAACGCGTAGAATGATAACGGGTTTACCCAAGAAGGAGAATTACTATGAGTGATGAAGTCAAGAACGTGGTTGCAGAAGTTACCGATCAAGCCAAGGCTGCGGCTGGAACAGCCCAGAATGTAGCAGCCGATGTGGCTGGTCAAGCCAAGGCTGGTCTTGAAGGGGCGAGCAAAGCTGCCGAGGATGTAGGAGCTAAAGCGGCGGATGTTGCAGGAGATGCACTTGAAAAAGGTAAGGACTTCGCGGCGGATGCTGCCGAAAAAGCCAAAGAACTCTTAGGCGATGCGCCTGAACAAGCCAAAGAATTTGCTGAGAACGCTTTTGAAACCGTTAAAGACGTAGCTGAAGATGTGGCTAAAGGTGTTTCGGATGCGGTTGGTGGAGCGCTTGAAGGGGCAAAGAACCTCTTGGGCGGTCTATTGGGCGGCGGTAAAGACAAAGACGCATAAGATTTTTAACATAAAAAGCGCAGCCAATAGCTGCGCTTTTTTATGGATTCTAAGCTCGTAAAAGTAGTTCTTGCTCGAGTCGTTCGGCAGTTAGTAGGGCAACCCCAATTAAGCCTGCGTCGCGTCCTAATGCAGAAAGCAATAGTGGGGTGTTTAAGCCAATACTGCCCAGCATGTGGCGTAGCGGCTCGAGTACAAGATTTTCGGTGTGTGGGAATTCTTGGCGTAGCACAATTCGGTCTGGGTCAAGGCTGGTGATGACACTGGTAATGGCAAGGGCAATGTGTTCAACGGCTTTTTGCACGGCTTTTTTGGCTGCTTCTGAACCACTTTGAGCGGCATGAAAAACCTCGGATTCCCAGTTGGCAATGGTTGGGTCTGGACTGACTGCCCGTAAAACATCAAAAAAATCGTATGCCAGTGCGCCTAATCGTGGTTTCTCAAAACCCATTAAGCTGCTTGGCAGGTAACTGAGTTCTCCGGCTGCGCCCCTTGAACCACGTAGCAATTGTCCACTGCTGACGATGCCTGCCCCAATGCCAAAGGCAAAGATGATAAAGGCAAAATCGTCCGTGCCGTGTCCTTGGCGTAATTCGCCCCAAGCGGCGCTGCGGGCATCGTTTTCGAGTTCGACAGGTTTGGCAAAAATGCTTTCCAAGGTCTGTTTCTCGAGTGGTTGCAAGCCAAATAACCAACTGTTTTCAAGGGTGGCGTTTGGTGTGACAATTCCGGGGGCGCAAATGCCAATGCGTTTGGTCTGCGGGTAGGCTAGGCTGATTTCTTGAAGGTGACGTAGGGCTTCTGAGCGGCTGAGTTTAGAAAATTTGTATAAGCTGATCGTTTCGATTTGATCACCTTGCTGTCCGTAAAGATTAAAGATAGCTGCCCGTAAACTCGAGCCGCCGAGGTCTATGGATAAGACTGTGTGTTGTTCGGGTGAAGTGCGGTAGCGTTTGGCGGGTCTGCCTTGTCCGCGTTGTTCGCCGTCCGAGATGACTAATTTTTGTTGCTCGAGTCGTTTCATGGCTTGGATTACGGCGGGTAGGCTTAAGCCACTGCTTTCTACTAAGTCTGGTTGGGTTTGCGGTGAGCTTTGACGCACAGCTTGATAAACCCGATGTAAGGCTTGATTGTAACTCACATTGCAAAAGGTAGCAGATTTTCTTTATAAAGTCGAATTTAGAAACGGGTAGAAGCACGCTTCATTCGAGGTTTAGGGTTGTTTAACAACCCTACTTGTTCATTTACGGTCTACTGGTTATTCCATTTCCAACACCAGTTCCAGCCCCACTTGTTGGGTCAGCCAGTGCAGCCGTACCAAAAATACCAAACACAGCGACGAATGCGAGAATCTTAAATAGTTTTTGCATAGCAACCTCCTTAAGGTTGCATCAACCATAGACTTCTCATACTTTGCTTATACTGAGAAGTACACTGAGACACCCTAGATTTTAGAGAGGTTTTTATGAACCCAATCCTCGAGTCACTGCTTGCAGGTTTGGAACAAGACGGGTTGGACTACTACCGAACGCTTGTGAATCCAACCGCAGAAGATGATCGTTGGGCAGGTTTATGTTTGGTGCATCGCCAAGATTTACTTGAAGCACAAGATTTATTTAAGCAAGCCATCGCCAGAGGTTGCCGTGAAGCAAGCATCGAACTGGCTATTAGCTATTGGTTACTGAACAACATAGAAGAAGCCCAAAGGCTACTCGCAAGCCTATGCAATTATTCTTTTAACCCATTTGATCAGGTTTTGTATTGGCGCGAGTGTGGTTTACAAGCCCATCGTCAAGGGAAGCAGCAAGAGGCTCTTAAATACCTCGAGCAAGCATGGTCATTGTGCCTTTCGGACAATCAGCTTAAACCCTTACAAGGTGGAGTTGCCCATGTACTCGGCATGATTTACAACAGTGTAGAGGAGTACCAAAAAGCCCTGTACTATTTTTCACGCGGTTTAGAAACAATGCCGCTTGGTCGTCGTTCACGATTGCTGACCTACCGTGGGTTATGCAGAATTAACCTTGGGCATTTAGAAGCGGCGGCTCAGGACTTTGACCAAGCAAAAATTGGACTCTCGGCAAGCCCAGCACTCGCAGCTACCCTCGAGTACGCGCTGGGGATGTTGGCTCGAACCAAAGGAGATTGGGCTAAAGCCAATACTGCTTTTCTAAGATCAGCTGAGCTATCCAGTCAAGCCTTGGATTTTAACACCACTTATTATGCCGAACT
>JBEGTV010000278.1:0-4347 GCA_041179225.1 Deinococcota bacterium
TTTTGATAAAATTCTTCTCCTTTTTGAGTTGGGCTGACAAAAAAATTTAACGGTTTTGACTCGTATTGCAGTCGTAAATCTATAAGCCTGAGGTGTTGCAATGCTATGAAGGTATTTTTTACGTCACGGATGTTTTCGATTGTTAAAATATAAAATTCGTGACTTAAGCCTGCTTCAAAATGCTCAAATGCGCTTTCCACAGTAGTTGCAGACCCAATCTCTATTACTCTTCCTGAATCACGTTCCACAATAAACCCATTGATACCAACCAACAAATCCATGTCATTTCGAGTTTCGAGCCATTTTTTTGATTGTGTGCGAAAATACCACCCATAAGGCTTCTCGAGCGTACTTTCCTCATCTAATCCAGAGTTTTGACTTGTTCGCTGGAGGATAATTTCTCGAGCTTGTTCAAAAGTAATCATGTGGCAAGTTTAGCTTAATTTTTGAGTTTGAATCCCGACTATCTAAGTCGTTTGGTGATATATTACAGGTCAACATGAATGTGATTGCTCCAGAAACCAGAATTGATTACACTTATATCACTAAAAAAGGTGTGCAGGTGGTTGTTTCTGGCGTGCCAATCTCGGTGGCTCGAGAACAAAGTGGCGAAGAACATCAGGTGTTTTCAATGGCGGTTTCGATGCGCCTTTCCGAATTGATTAAGAAAGTCAAGAATTCTGATTTTGCTGCTGATAGTGTTGTAAAACTCGAATTTTAAGAGTCTGAATCCCGACTGGCTAAGGGTCTACGTCTCCAACACGTATTGTTGCAGGTTCAAATCCTGTCAGACTCGCCAATGGAATCGTGGCAGAGTGGTTTATTGCGCCGTCCTGCTAAGGCGTGCAGACGTTAGTCTCGAGGGTTCAAATCCCTCCGATTCCTCCAATATGGAACGGTAGCTCAGTGGTAGAGCGCCAAAAAAATTCCTCAGCATTTTTTGCTTAATCTTGAGCCGTCGCTCGAGGATTACCTCTACTCAGGGGAGGTCGGGGGTTCGATTCCCTCTCGTTCCAACATTTTTTTGGACAATGGCGGAATGGTAGACGCGGGCTTGGCTGCTTTGGCAGCTTTCCTTTTGCCACACCTAGTTTAAGACTTTTTAGTGTCGAGCCGAAGGTGAAAGGTTATTTAAGGAGGTCTGGGGCAACCCTTGTAGGTTCAAATCCTGCTTGTCCAACCTTTTTTTGGTATTCGAGTTGTTTTTTATGGGCGTGGAATTCCCACATTGTTTTGTGGGTTTCTCCCTTTGCTCGAGTCGAGCCGTTGTAAATAGGGTTATCGGTTTTTATTGGTTCGACTCCAATCCACGCCCCCAACTTACTTATTCCTCGAGCAGCGTCTCGGGTTAAAGAATCACCCTTTAGGAGGGTCTTTCATGTTGCACCTTATCAATGCACTTCGTCCAAATAACACCCCTCAAATGCTTAAGGCTCGAGCCGACCAAGTTCAAAACAATGCTGGTGGTTTTGTCTTCGCGGTTTCAGAGGCACAACGCTTTTTGCGTTTCTTGATCCTAGGAACTGAGGGAGGCACGTTTTACGCCACTGAGGCGCGTCAAACCAAGCTCGAGACCGATTTTGTGCGTGATTTCGCAACCCTTGAAGGTGCAACTGCCCTCGAGATGATTCTTGATGTCGCCCATTATAACCGCGCTCCTAAGCCAGAGCCTACGCTTGTGGCACTGGCGGCTGTGGCGAAGCTCTCGGTGGATGCAGCAACCCGTAAAGCCGCTTGGGATGCCCTACCAGAAGTGGCGCGAACAGGTACACACTTGCTGCATTTCCTCGAGTTTGTACAATTGTTCGGTGGTTGGGGTCGCCTGACCCGTGGTGGTGTCGCAAAACTCTATGAGACCATGCCACTCGAGAAATTGGCGCTCTGGGCGGTCAAGTACAAGTCTCGAGATGGTTGGACTCAAGCCGATGCCTTGCGCCTCTCGCACCCAGAGACAGCGGATGCGACCCGTAATGCGCTGTTTAAATTTCTTGTGGATGGAGTTCTCGAGTCAAACGATGCTGCCTTGAACATGGTGCGTGGTCATCTGCTTGTGCAGGAGGCGAGTTCAGATAAGGAAGCTGCTACCATCATGGGTGAGTACAAGTTGCCAATCGAAGCCATTCCAACCCATGTTCGTGGTGCAAAGGTTTACCGCACTGCCCTCGAGAATAACGGTCTGACTTGGACATTGCGTAACCTTGGTAATTTGGGTAAGCACGGCTTACTTGTGCCGGGTGCTTGGGAAATTATCGAACAAGTGGTTGCTCGAGTCACGGACGCAGAAAACTTGCGTAAAGGACGAATTCACCCAATTGATGCACTCAAAGCCATGTTTGTGTATCAGGGCGGGCGCAGCATCAAAGGCGATGGTACTTGGGCGGTTGTGCCACAAATTGTGGATGCGCTCGAGAAGGCGTTTTACACATCGTTTGGGACAATCACGCCAGCCCGTAAGCGCTTCGTCTTGGGTTTGGATATTTCAGGTTCAATGACTTGCGGTAATATCGCAGGAGTTCATGGTCTGACCCCAAACTTGGCAAGCACTGCCATGGCAATGCTGACGCTTCGCAGCGAAACAAATTCGCACATCATGGGATTCGCAGATTCATTTCGTGATGTTGGCATTCGTGCAAACGATACACTCGAGGCAGCCCTAAAAAAGACGCAGAACCAATCATTTGGTGGAACAGATTGCGCTTTGCCAATGCTCTGGGCGCTCGAGAATGGCGTACAAGCCGATGTATTTGTGATTTACACCGATAATGAAACGTATTTTGGTAAAGTACACCCATTTGAAGCCTTGCGCCGATACCGCAATAAAATGGGTATTGCAGCACGACTTGTGGTGGTGGGTATGACCGCGACACAATTCAGCATTGCTGACCCAAAAGATGCTGGGATGATGGATGTGGTTGGCTTTGACTCGAGCGCCCCAAATATCATCTCAAGTTTCGCACGTGGACAGTTTTAGTATTAGACGTTGATTGACTTGACACTAATTCACTTTTAGTTTACACTGATTATACACTTAATCAATTTAATTTATCTTACACCATCTTGCCCTCGACGGCGTTGATTTGAGAACCTTGACAGTTGAATATTAGAAAGTAGCATTGATCTCCTTGTTAGCCATGTATTACTAAAGGAGATGAAATGAAATTACGAGTATCCTATCGAGACATACTCGACACCTTTCACGACGAGCAGCAATTAACTAATCTGCCCGATTGGAACATTGAAACGATTAAGAAATCCCAGCGCAGCCCTCAAACAAGCCAATACTCCAGGTTATTACTACTTCTCGAGCTTAAATAAACATGTGTATTACGAGAGTTACCTTGAATCCACAATTTTACTGCATCTTGAGCATATTGGTACAGTTGTTGAACTTCTCGAACAGCCATTTATCTTGTCTGACGAAATAAGGTCTCACATTCCTGATTTTGTCGTCAAACACTCGAATAATTCAATCGTCATTGCTAATGTAAAGCCTCAAGTTTTTGTTGAGAAATCGGATAATGTTGCTGATTTTGCATTAGCAGAATTGGCAGCGAAGTCTTTAGGTTGGACACATCAGGTTTTTAGCGAACTTAATCCTCAATACGTGGACAATTTACAGTGGTTACTGGGCTATCGCAATCCACCATACCGACTCGAGCATTTTGAAGCTGCTATTAACACTTGTTTGAAAATTCCTATGTCTTTGTTACAACTCCTTAAGCAACTTGGTCAACCATTCTTGGTAAGACCTGTTGTATTCCATTTGCTTTGGCATCGTCGTTTGTTTACAAAACTGAATCAGCGATTTAGTAACGACATGATCATTTGGAAATCCCAAGGAGAGTTATGAACAAGTTTAACCTTGAAATCGGAATTGTTTACGAGTGGCATAATGGGCATATCAAAATAGTGCGTTTTGTCAATAACACTGCAATCGTGCAACGAGAAAACGGTGAATTACAAGCAATTGTAATTAGCGAGTTGGTTCAAGGCAATCCAATTCCACTTGAATTAAAACCCCAACTCAACCTTACCCCTGAACCACTGTTTGAAAAAGTTGTTAAACCAGAAGCGCTCAAAAAAGCGCACGAGCTACAAAACCATATGGACATCATGCTTCATGGATTGACCACCGATGATCCCAACGAAGTTGTTGATGAAAGATACGATATTTCAATTACAACTCTAACCGCCCGTGTAAAGGCAAAAGCCGAAGAATTGGGTTGGAAACTTCGTGTGATGTGGTTATTCAAAAAGCGCTATGAAAAAAGCGGCTTAATGGGATTGGTTGATGGTAGAGCCTTACTTGACACACGGGCTAAACGTTTGATGGACGATGATCCATTG
>JBEGTV010000279.1:0-4340 GCA_041179225.1 Deinococcota bacterium
TCAGGCTCGAAGAAGCTGCCCGTAGCCTCGGGTTGCGTGGCTGGCAAGTAATCATAAAAATTCTTGTCCCACTGCTTGCAAGAGGGGTATTGGCTGGTATTGCACTGGCTTTCTTAAGTGCCGCTAAAGAATTACCAATAACTACGCTTCTTGCACCGCCCGGTTTTGAGAGCCTAGCCAAAAATGTTTATGGCTACACCTCAGAAGCCATGTTTGGCAAAGCCGCACCTCATGCACTAGCACTGATTCTAGTCTCAAGTGCCTTTATTGGTTTGGTATTGCCAGATAAACGACGTTAATTAGTTTCGAGACTGCAATAAAGCCTTGAAGATATTTAACTTAAGTAAGCGCTTAATGGCTGGAATGGCAAATAGACCCATGCAAAAAAGCCCTGCTATTCCAACTATAGGCTGCCCCCACCAAACGATATTGACAAGCCCACTTCCAAACCAAGTCCATAAAAACGACAGTATTGGCAGGGCTTCAAAAAGAGAAATACTCGAGATAACTTGTGGTTTGTTTAATCGCCAGTACAAACCAAAGATAATCAGTGCCGTTAAGAACCAACCCGCATAATTTTCGAGCGGAATACCTTGATAAATAAAAGTGCCTGTGGTGCGTTGCCAAGTCCAGTAGCCACCGCGTACCATTTGCGGGTCTAAGTAGACATCCCATGCCACCAGCGCACCAGACGCAACCAGCACTGCCGCTCGAGGGTCGGCAAGCCTTGCCAGTGTTGCAGCGTTGTGCGCCATCATTTGCCAACAAAGCGGCACAAGAAGCGGTACGCCCAGCACCGCAAAACCAAGTTGTGAGCCATAGGTGTAGACACCAAAAGGAAATCCTGTTTGTACACTTAAAATCTCAAAACCACCTGCCACAAAAAAGCACAATGCCAAAAGTAAAAATGCACTTTTCCAACCTCGAGTCACGAGCAAATGAAAAAAAGCAAAGGCGGTGCTGCTCGAAACAATTAAAAGTGTGCCAGTCAGTTCTAGGTGACTGGGTAAAAGCGCATAAGTTGGTTGCATCAGCAAATGCAGAAAAAACAAAACCCAAACCAAGCGCTTCACGGCTCGAGAATAAGCTGTATCTGTGGGGCGAGATGACCTCAAAGCCTCGGCTTAGGCTACAATCGCTTTCGAGTCGCAAAAATCACAATACTCGAGACCAACATTATCGCGGTGGTCAGGGCAAAAACACCTTGGACAGTGTATTGACCCGCAACCCAGCCACCAACCCCAGCCCCCACAAGTGGTGCGACCCCGCCCAACATGGCATTGCGCCAACTCTGTAGGGTGCTGATCAGCGCTCCGGCTCGAACATCCACCATACGGACACTACCGACAAAGAACAGTCCAAAGGCTAACCCCTGAAAACAAGCACTAAAAGTCATCCATGTGGCGTTCGGTGCAAGCGTATACGATAAATGAGCAACCGTGTACAAAACTCCTGCCAGCAACAACGAACCCGCATCCCCAAGGCGTTTTGCAATGCGTTTTTCATAGAGCATGGTCGGAAGTTCTGCTAAGGCAACAATGCTAAAGAAAAATCCAATTTGAGCAGCATCCCCACCCAATTGCCCGACTCTTACACCATAGTAAGGTCCTGTAAAACCAAGCCCAAGTCCAATCAATAAATTGACCAGTAGTATTACTATTAAACTGCTTTCAAATTTTGGTTTGCTTGGCTGGAGTGGGGCGGATTGTGCTGGCTCGAGAAGGGGTTTTTCTGGTGTCTCGAGAACAATTTCTTTGTCTTTGCTTGGTTCGAGACCAAGGGCTAAGGGAATCATGGACATTAAGCCCACACCGCAAATTAAGAACATCGGTAAGTAACCAGTTTTGCTGTAAACAAAACCAAACACAGCACTGGCAATCGCAAAGGACAAACTCCCCCAAAGGCGCATTTGACCAAATTGCAAACCGTTGTTGCTTGCCATTCGAGCAATCAGTCCGTCACCAACTGAACCAAGCGGTGAGGCAGCAATAGCAGTGGCAATAGATAATATCAGCGCCCCAGTAAAGTCGTGAACAAACACGCCCAAACTTAAAACCAAGCCCATGAAAAATAAACTGCCCGCAATAATTTGACGGTGTGTTCCCCTTGCATCGGCAATTCTTGAGATAATTGGCGCAAGGGTAAACCCAGCAATCGGTCCAAAAATAGCCAGTAAACCAAGTTGAGCAGGTAGAATCCCAAGTTCTATCCAACGCACCCCAAAAAACCCAACAATGCTACCCAGCGAACCCCAAAAGGCAATGAAGTAAAGCGAGCCACGCCAATACGGGGAGAGAGATTTCACCCCTCGAGTTTATAAAAAATTGTGTGAGCCAAATGTCAAGACCAGTTTCACATGGGTTGTTATGCCCAGTCTCACATGGGTTGTTATGCCCAATCTATTTGGTCATCTGGAAAAGCCAAGCAAGCGGTTGTTTCGCCTGCACTGAGCGTAAAACTACATGTGTACCGTTCACTATTTGGTTTTCGGTAAACCTCGAGTTCATTTTTGTTTAAGTTAAGAATCCAGTATTCAGGGATGCCGTCCCTTGCATACAGCAATTGTTTGTAATCGCGGTCTGAATAAATGGTTGTTTCGGCAACTTCGATAATTAAATACACTCTCTCGGGGAGTATGAACTCATTTTCTGCCAAATTCGTGTGCGCCAAAAAAACATCGGGTTGTGGTCGCCCGTCTTGTGGTAGTTCAATCCCGCTCTGACTAAACACGGTACTACGATTTTCAAACTGCTTGAGTAAGCGGTCATAGATTCTCTTTACACGAAACATATGTGGTGGGTTCATGTCTTCCTTTCGTACAATAGAGCCGTCTAGTAATTCTACTCGAGATTCATTGGTGATTTTTCCAGCCGCAATCAGAGCGTCGTACATATCTAAGGTAATTCGTGCGAAACGAAGTCCTTGTGGTGATTTTGGTTGCACCTCGGATATCTTTTCTGGTCGTTCAAGTAAGGCAGTCATGCTTAATAGTATAGGGTAATTCTTGTTGTTCCCACCAAAGGCACATAGACTCTTTGGGCATTTTGCCCATGCTCTTAACGGTTCAGGTTTGCTAGACTTATGGGCGGTACTTAGGTCACGGTGGCTTAAGCAAGAATTTCTCTCTATTCTCTCGAGGTACTTTTTCGATGACGCAACTCGCCGAACGTCCAGTCAGCACCAATCGCGCTCCTGTTATCAATGATTTTACGATTAACGTCGCTACAGTCAACGGTTCAGGTTCTCAAACCGCCAATGCAACACTGGTTAATGCACTGTTTCAAATGGGCATTCCAGTTAATGCGAAAAACTTATTTCCTAGTAACATTAAGGGCTTGCCAACTTGGTATTCAATTCGTGCCAGTGGCGCGGGTTTTACGGCTCGTCGGGATGCGTCCGAGATTCTAGTGGCATTTAATGCCAAAACCATCGAAGAGGATTTCCGTACCCTGCCGTCGGGCGGCGTAATGTTCTACCCCGACAACATTAAATTGGTTGGCTCGAGAGACGATATTAGTGTTTATGCACTGCCCGCCAGTGCAATCATGAAAGAACAAAATGTAGACCCCAAATTTCGTGACCGCATGATTAACCTCGTGTACGTTGGTGCGCTTGCCCAAGTTATCGGTATCGAAATGGAATCAATTTATGCGTACCTGAATAAAAACTTTGGTGGTCGGGCAAAATTGGTAGACCCAAACTTTGCCATTGCTAAAGCCGCTTTTGACTGGTGTGCCGCTAATATCACCAAAACTGACCCGTACCAAGTTGAACGAATGGATGCCACCAAAGGCAAAATTTTAATTGATGGCAATATGGCTGGCGCACTTGGCGGGATTTACGGTGGTTGTACCGTGCTGGCATGGTATCCGATTACGCCAGCCACCAGCCTTGCTGACGGCATGATTGAATGGATGCCAAAACTGCGTAAAGACAAAGAAACTGGCAAAGCCACCTTTGCAATTGTTCAAGCCGAGGACGAACTGGCTGCTATTGGAATGTTAATCGGCGCAGGTTGGGGCGGCGCTCGAGCCATGACCAGCACCTCGGGTCCTGGCATTAGCCTAATGTCTGAGTTTGCGGGTTATGCCTATTTTGCCGAAGTGCCAATTGTGATTTGGAACGTGCAACGCATGGGACCTAGCACTGGCTTGCCGACTCGAGTCTCCCAAGGTGATTTGTTAAGCACTTACTACCTTTCGCACGGCGATACCAAACACATTGTCTTGCTGCCGTCTGACCCGAAAGAATGCTTTGAATTTGGTTGGAAAGCCTTTGACCTCGCCGACCAACTGCAAACCCCTGTCTTTGTCAATTCTGACCTTGATTTGGGCATGAAC
>JBEGTV010000280.1:0-4291 GCA_041179225.1 Deinococcota bacterium
GCCCACCAAAAATATCATCTAAGTACGCCAAACGCCGGTGCGAAACATCCATGATAATCACTCGAGCGCCCATGCCGACGGCAATTTTAGCTGAGTTCGTACCGACCACTCCGCCGCCAATAATCACCACACGCCCCGGAATCACACCCGGAACACCACCAAGCAGCACACCGCGCCCACCATTGGGTTTAAGTAAACAGGCTGCGCCGACTTGTGGTGCTAAGCGACCCGCCACTTCGGACATTGGGGTTAAAAGCGGCAAGCTACCATCTTCAACTTGCACGGTTTCGTAAGCAATGGCGGTTGTTCCCGCCTTGAGGAGTGCATCGGTCAAGTGACGTTCTGCCGCCAAATGTAAATAGGTAAACAACAGTAAATCTTCGCGCAAAAAACCGTATTCAGATTCAATCGGTTCTTTGACCTTAACCACCATCTGTGCCGCCCACGCTTCGGATGCGCTCGAGACCAGCTTAGCCCCAGCCCGTTCGTACTCGAGGTCAGTGATTCCACTGCCAAGCCCTGCACCGGCTTGCACCAACACATTGTGACCACGTTTGACCAAAGCAGTTACACCAGCGGCGGTCATTGAAACACGATTCTCTTTGACTTTTACTTCTTTAGGAACACCAATAATCATAAAAACTCCTTGGGCTAGAATGGGGGTCAAAAGGTGACAAAAAATCTACCTTGGGCTTAACCCGCTTAAATTCTTGAGGATTTATGATAGTCAATAAAACTAGGCTCGAGAAGAAGATTTGTAAGCCATAATCCGAACTTACTTTATGTTTATTAGGTTAAAATGCTTAAATGGTTCATGAACTTCTTGATTCTTATAATTGCCAAATTCTCGAGCATTTACAACACGAGGGACGGGTCAGTTATAACGAATTGGCGCGGCGAGTTGGCTTAAGTACCCCAACTGTTATTGAACGAATTCGTAAACTCGAGGATGCTGGAATTATTCAAGGATTTACAGTGCGGCTTGACCTTGAAAAACTTGGCTACAACGCCATGGCATTAATTGAAGTCAAGACCAATCCAACCAGTTATCCAAAGGTGCTTGAATTTGCCAGCCTGCAAAAAGAAATCCGAGAATGTTACTTTGTGACAGGCGACTCGAGTTTTGTGGCAAGGGTGATTATGCAAGATATTTCAGAACTGCAAAGTTGGATACAGCGCCTTGGCATGTTTGGTGCGACCCGCACCAGTGTGGTGTTAAGTAAACCCATCATCAAAGAGATGTTTGAATTACGCTAAATTGTCTCATTAAAACCCCGTAAGCTCGAGTCATGCGTTTTTTAATTGGTTTATTGGTTGTAACACTGTTGATTCTCGGCTCGAGTTTAGCGCAGCCAAAAATTGGTACGCCGCAATTGCGTGGGCTTTGGGTGGATGCTTTTGGGGCTGGGTTTAAGAATCAAAAAGAAGTGGATGAGTTAGTTCTTTATGCTAAAAACTTGAAACTGAATGCGTTGTTTGTGCAAGTCGGACGGCGTATGGATTGCTTTTGTAATCGCGCTAGTGTGCCGCGCAGCAGTGACCCGAAATTAGCTAAGAATTTTGACCCTTTAGAAGCAATCATCAAAAAAGCCAAACCGCTTGGGATTCAGGTTCACGCTTGGATTATTACCACCGCCGCGTTTAACGCCTCCGAACCGAGTTTCTCGAGCAACCATGTGATGGCAACGCATGGACGCAGCAGCACCGACCCTTGGATGACCTTGAACACAACTGGCTCAAGTCGGGCGGGTAAGGACGAAATTCTTGATGTCGCACATCCTGCGGCGGCTGAGTACATCGCACAATTCTATATTTCGGTACTCGAGAATTACGATATTGACGGAATTCAATTTGACCGTGTGCGTTACCCAGACAGTGCCGACCCGCAATACCGTCCTGTTTGGGGCTATAACCCGACCAGCTTAAATCGCTTTCGGCTCGAGACTGGGCGAACCGACACACCTATACCACTCGATTCACAATGGGTAGATTGGCGGCGCGAACAACTGACCCATTTGGTGCGCCGCATTTACTTAGAAGCCAAGGTGCGTAAACCCAAACTTTGGGTCAGTGCTGCCACGATTACTTACCGCACTGCACCACGCAGCATCGAAGAATTTAAGCTCACCCGCACGTACAGCGAAGTCTTGCAAGACTGGGTTGCTTGGACTTCTGAGGGGATTCTGGACTTGAACATCCCGATGAATTACAAACGCGAATACGATGCCTTGCAAGCAAAAGAGTTTGATGGTTGGAATAAATTTGCCACACAAACCAAAGAAAACGCCGTTGTTGCCACTGGCGCTGGGATTTTTGTGAATAGCTTAGCCGATTCTAAAAAACAATACACTCGAGCCATCAATACCCAAGGGATCAGTGGTTGGATAGGCTACAGTTACCGCACACCTGATTTAGATGTGCTAAACACCAAAAAAACCGAAAGCAACGGCAAAAAAGATTTTCAAAAAGCCTTCTCGAGCCTATTTTCAAGTGCAGTTCGTTGGGAACAAGCCAATAGCGATGGTTTATCGGGGATTTTAGGACGGGTACTTAGAAATGGGACACCGGTCAGTAACGCAGAACTCGAGATTCGCAAGACTGACGGCTCGAGTATTTTACTGCAAACTGATGCCAATGGATTTTACGGACACCCACGCCTCCCAGAAGGTAAACTGAGCATCGGCGTACTTGAACGTAGCACCAACAGCGTAGCAATCTCGAGCAGCATGGATATAATCGTCACTCGAGGGATAGTGCAGCGCTTACCAGATATTCAAATTCCATAATCATTCTCACGAAACCAATTGCAACATAGAGACGTAGAAGCCTTATGACCAATTTTAAAACTCGTGTTGCTGCCCCCCAAACCATTGGGGATTTCGTTATTGAATTCCTGCATTTTGTGCGTAAAGAAATACTGGCATGTACTTTCGCTGGTCTATTTTTTGCGTCGGTACTGCTTGTGCCTCGAGGGGGATTGCTTGGCATTCCACGCTACGATGCCCTACTTTTAATTGCCATCCTGATTCAAGTTTGGATGCTTTATACAAAACGCGAAACTTGGGATGAACTCAAAGCCATTTGTTTATTTCATGCGTTTGGCTTTGTCCTCGAAGCCTTCAAGACCTCGAGCAGCATCGGGTCATGGTCTTACCCTGATTTTGCGTACACCAAAATTTTTGGAGTGCCACTGTTTGCGGGTTTTATGTACGCTAGTGTAGGCAGTTACATTATTCAAGCATGGCGATTGTTTGACATGCGAATCGAACATCATCCACCGTATTGGCTAGCAACCTTAATTGCACTATTACTATACTTCAATTTTTTCACCCATCATTTTATTGGTGATTACCGTTGGTACTTAGCGGCTTTTGCATTAGGACTCTATGCCCGTTCAACAGTATATTTTCGTTCGCACCGTCTCGAGCGCCGAATGCCTTTGCTGTTGGCATTTGTGCTGATCGGCTTTTTCTTATGGGTTGCCGAGAACCTAAGCACATTTTATGGATTATGGGCTTACCCACATCAACTAGGGGCTTGGGCTGTAGTCAGTGTTTCCAAATGGAGCGCATGGTCACTTTTGGTGCTACTGACGTTCACAATAGTCACCAACCTCAAACACATCAAAGCCACTGTGCATATTCCCAAGTAATTTTGGGTTTCACTGTCATTTTGGGTTTCACCCACCAACCTGTTAGACTGGTTACGGATGCAACGTAATTTACGCCTCACGCTCGAGCCTTGGAGTCCAGAATACGACACCAGTCTTCATGCCGACCCCAATCTGGCAAAAGCCATTGAAGATGTCGAACTCGAGGTCGAATTTAGTGTTTGGGGCAAAGTGCGCCCCGCCGATTACCGCGTGGATTTTGGTCAGTTATACTTTATAGATGGCAGACGTAGGCTCGAGGGCAGGGTTTGGAATACCCTCGATGGTGGAGTTATCGCCCCCGGACTGCTCGGCACACTGGCAGTTGGAGCAGTCACCACCAAACACGACACCCTCACCCCAGCTAAGGTTGTGGACAGGGTACTCGAGCGGATCCTAATTTTATCGGGTGGCACTGGACAAGATTTAATCATCGAAAATAGAGGTCATGAGTACGGACGACTCGAGTACCGTTACGAAGCCCTAAACGAAACCCAGAACTTAGAAAATGCGCTGATGCAACGCTTGCAATTTTTAATGCGCGATGCCGAAGATAAACTGGCGGGTGGCTTGCCGCTCGAAGATGCGCTGCTGATTTTAGATGGACCGCTCCAACGCCGCGCCCCAGACCGCAGCATGGGC
>JBEGTV010000281.1:0-4283 GCA_041179225.1 Deinococcota bacterium
CAGCGCAAGCCAGTGCCGCCCCGCCCATGCCCACCCCAATTCGGGCTTCGTTCATCATTTGGAACATGTACGGTAAGCCCTGATGAGGCTGCCCGACCAGTTCGGCATGACAATCGTCGGATTCTCCTAAACTAAGAAGCGCATTGGTTGTGCCTCGGTAGCCCATTTTATGATTCAAACCCGCTAAATTGACATCGTTCGGCACAAGCTGCCCATTCTCGAGACGATACTTTGGCACAATAAACAAACTAATGCCTTTAACGCCAGCAGGAGCATCGGGCAGTTTTGCCAAGACCATATGCACAATGTTTTCGGCTAAATCATGGTCGCCTGCCGAAATCCACATTTTAGAACCCTTGATGCGGTATGTGCCGTCTTCATGCGGTGTGGCTTTGCTGTAAATATCGGCTAAGCTGCTGCCCGCATGAGGTTCAGACAAACACATCGTACCGAACCAGTCGCCCGTAAGCATTTTATGCCAGTATTTTTCTTTTTGGGCTTGTGTGCCAAAACTCGAGATTAAGTTTCCCGCCCCAACGGTTAAAAACGCATAACCAGTCGTACCGCAATTGGCAGCTAAAAAAGCCGCTTGACAAGCATTCCAGAGTAAATTTGGCAGTTGCATCCCACCATCTTCAAAATTGGCATGAGCCGCAAAAAACCCGGCTTCACGCAGTTTCCCCAAGGCTTGCCCAACCTCTGGAATAATTTTAATCACCCCATTCTCGAGATGCGGTTCTTCAAGGTCGTTTTTACGGTTGTGCGGTGCAAATTCTTTTCTGGCAAGTTCGAGCGACATGTTCAGCACATCATCAAACACGCTTTTATCGTGTTCAGAAAAACGAGTGCGGCTGGTTAGGGCAGCCAAGTCAAAGAGTTCATACAACATAAACTCGAGATTTCTTTTGTTAAGGGACATGAGGGCAGTTTAACTGGTTTCATAAGCAAATATCATAACAAACAACCCAGAATCACTAAACAAGCGCAAGTTCAGTTTCGGCTTCAAGCTCAAGTTCCACAGCTAAACTACTCGCTTTGGCTTGTAGCACCCTAGCATCCGCGAAAAGCTCAGCTTCAATATCTTCAATTTCACTTACTTCTTTACTTTGACGAAGCTGAACAATTCGAGCTAAGGTTTGTTTGGCGCTCTGCTCGAGTTCGGTTATTGCAATTTCTTTTAAGCTCATGGTTTCCTCCAATCTGGTAAGCGTTTGCTTTTGTGATTGATTTGCTCTTGCCAGCTATTAATTTCAGTTTCCCACTTACGAATAACTCCCCAATTTGGTTGTTCTCGAATCAGTTCTTCGGCAATTTTTATTTCGTGTTCGGTAACTCGAGCAATCAAACTGGCTATTTGTTTACGGATTTTCTTGTTTTCTCCCATTTGTTTACTCTACACCCAAATATTGTAACTTTTAGAATGTCCTTGTAGTGCCAATTGCGCTGTTATGCGCCCAAAAATACTGCCAACTACATTGCCAGTGCCACTGTAACCACCCAATGCCCAAACATCGGTACTCACCTGCTCGAGAACAGGCAGTATCTGGCTCGAGTAAGAAACACTGGCTGCCCACCGATGTGTGATTTCTGCGGTAACTCCTAAATCTGAGCGCAAAAAATGCTCAAGCCGAGCCTGTAAATTTTCACTTGGAGAATCTTCAAAAGTCCATTCGTCGGTTTCAAACTGGTCGCGGAAACCACCCAAAACCACCCGACCATCTGGAAGTTGCTGCCAGTATTCATAACCAAACCGAGCATAAACTGGTCTCGAGAAACGTGCTTCGGTTGGGGCTGTTCCAAGCATTTGCAGTCGGGCAGTACGAACTTTAATTTTCGGAAATATCCCCTCGAGTTTACCGTCCACTGCCACAATTATTTTCTTAGCGCGAACTAGGAATTTCTCGCCACGTACCAGACCAGTTTTTATTTCTAAAGCCCTTGAAGATTCAAATAACCTTGCGCCCTTAGAAATGACTAACCGCGCCAAATTCCGTACTCGAGAAAGTGGATTCATGGCGCAATCGGCGGGAAATAACAGCCCAACGCCCTCAATACCTTCATAAGCTTCCACCGAAAAACCATCCGCCTCGAGTGCCATTTTTTGTAAAGCACAATCTTCGAGTTCATCGCTGGACATGGCAATTCGTAAGCTGCCTGTGTGCCGAATGTCGTTGGGAGTCAACGTTCGCAAACGTTCAATCTCCTCGATTGTCGCGCCGTACATTTTTGCGGCTCCAGACCGCCCGTACTGCGCCACGACTTCATGATAAAAGTCTTTGAGTCCAGCCAGTACAAAACCACCATTGCGCCCAGCCGCTCCAGCCCCAACTGCCACGGCATCTAAGCCAATCACGCTCGCGCCTTGTTCTATGCCCTCGAGAATGGCGGCTAAACCACTACCGCCCAAGCCAATCACGCAGAGGTCACAAGTTACATCGGTCTCGAGTGGCGGTAGGGCATCCCAAGGATGGTCATTCCAAAGTGGTTGGTTCATGGCTCAATATATTATTTTTTGGCTTCCGTAAGATAAATTTTTTGGATTGTCAAGCAGAATTTTGTTCTTTCCTTTTTCAAATTGTGCCATACTGTAGCCTCGAGCCTGAACAAATGGAAATCTGGCATATGGCTCAAAAGAGGCTGAATTGAAATTCTTTCTGGTGGATGCGTTTACAAATCATGCTTTTGGCGGCAACCCAGCCGCCGTTGTGCCACTTGAGGCTTGGCTGCCTGATGTGGTCATGCAGCGTATGGCAATGGAGCATAATCAAGCAGAAACAGCTTTTTTTGTCCGTCAAGCCGATGGTTTTGCGTTGCGTTGGTTTACCCCAACCCTAGAAGTGGATTTTTGTGGACATGCAACCTTAGCAACTGCTAAAGTCTTATTTGATGAACTCGGGATTGACCAAGCCACCATTAAATTCTTTACCCAAGTCGGCGAGTTGCGGGTGACTAAAAATATAGACTGGCTCGAAATGGATTTTCCCGCTTTTATTCCAGAAGTTGTCCTCGAGCCGCCCGAAGAATTGCTACTTGGAATTGGAACTAAACCTGTAAAAGTGCTTAAGAATTTTGAGAATTACTACCTGCTGCTCGAGTCAGAAACAGCCGTGCGTGAGGTTACGCCAAATTACCTCGAACTAGCCCAAGTGCATCCGTATTCGGTGTGTATTACTGCCAAAGGAGATACTGCCGATTTCGTCTCGAGGTACTTCGCCCCAAGTTATGGTATTCCTGAAGATGCCGTAACGGGTTCGATTCATGCGACCCTAACCCCATTTTGGGCAGAGCGACTGGGTAAAACTAAGCTCGGGGCGCGGCAGCTTTCTAACCGAGGTGGGGTCTTAAGATGCGAGTTGCTCGGCAATCGGGTGCTGATTTGTGGTCAAGCAATGGTGTACATGCGTGGAGAAATTACACAAGACATTAGTTAAACGAGGGAGAATTCATCATGGCTCGAGTCTGGAAATTTGGAAATTCTATCAACACCGATGATATTTTACCCGGTAAGTATGCACCTTTTATGGCGGGTAAAGAGTTTTATAAGTATGCTTTTGCCCACTTTCGCCCAGAATTTGCAAGCGAAGTCAAAAAAGGCGATTTGCTGGTTGGCGGTAAGAACTGGGGTTTAGGCTCGAGCCGAGAGTACGCACCAACGGCACTAAAAAAACTCGAGATTGGTGGAATTATCGCACAATCATTTGCACGGATTCATTACCGAAATTTACTGAACCTTGGTATTCCAGCTTTTGATGACTTAAATATCCCAGATATGCTTGAAGACGGCGAAGAAGTCGAATACAACCGTGATGAAGGAATTATCACAAGGGCTAATGGTGAAGTATTGCGCCTTCCACCACCGCCAGAATTCTTACGTGAAGCCCTTAAAGAAGGCAGTATTTTAGAATTTTATAAGAAATACCAGAAATTTCCTGGTGAATAAATTCATTTCGGGATGTTTGATGCTTTTATTGCCGAACAAGTTGTGCAATCTTTGCAGCAGTTACTCGAGGTTGTAGAATGAAGGTTGTTAAATGAATACGTTAATCGTCACTTGCCCAGATTGCTTTGAAGAACTCGAGATTTCTGCCACCGACTGGAAAGAGTTTCAAGTCGGTGACATCTTGGGTTGTAACTCTTGTGGCGCAGAACTTGAAGTCACCAGTCTCGAGCCACCCGAGTTTGAGCCGCTAGGCTATAGCACCGAATGCCCAAAATGCGGTAGTTTCTTGGCGCTTGGGGAACTTGAACTCAGCACAGGACAAGTCACTTGTCCAGACTGCCAG
>JBEGTV010000282.1:0-4265 GCA_041179225.1 Deinococcota bacterium
TTCCCGTAAAAGTCAGGCTGTTAGGCTGGACTGTTTCGAGGGCGGTTAGACTGGTAGGACTCAGCACTTTGGTGGTGGCTGGAATAACGATGGCTGGCGGTATTGGGGTAACGCAAGCTACAAAGCCACCAAGACTAAAAATCAACAGGATACGTTTGAACCAGCTTTTCATGTTTGCTCCTTCATCGGCGTTTATCTTGGATTCTGACTGTCCCAATGGCTAGAGCCAATGTCCTAAAAAGTCCCAAACCTGTATCACTACTTCTTGGGCAGTGTGTGGCGTACAGTTTGCTATGGTGTCACTGCCCGAAAACCAAACCAAATTGCGGCTGGCTCGAGTCGTTTGGTGGGTCTGGGCTGGTGTTGCCGTGGCTTTATTTTTTGTTTTCTCATTATATTTATGGCACTTTGCCATGACCACACCCTGTTCTCGAGCCGATTGCTCGGAGTTCCTTGGTTGGCTAAGTCGGTTGGGTTTGGGTATCGAAGTTTTTGCATTGCTGTACTTGATTAGCTTTGCTGTTCCTGTATTGATTTGGTTGGCGCTGGCATTTTGGGTTTTTCTGGCACAGCCACGAAATATCTGGAGTTGTGTTTTCTCATCGGTTTTTTTAATTGGTTGGTACGGCGAAATTAGCGCCCAGTATTTACGGGGTTCACTGCCGTTTGCGATTGACAATATGTTTGATTTTTTGGGTTTACCAAGCCTGAACAGCGAGGTTTTTAGTGTTTATCTGCGCGGAATTCTCAAGATGCTTGCCGATAATTTGTTAGTGCTAATGGTTTTTGCTTTTCCAGATGGCAAGTTGTATCCAAGCTGGTCAAAGTTTTACTTGGTTGTTTTGGCACTGCTGTCATTTGGCTATTCAATGCCATTTTTGCGCGAGACAGCTTGGAATTACGCCAAATTGCCTTTTCCGTTTAATTTTTTGGTCAATCTTTTTTTGCTTTTTGTCTTAATTTGGGGTCTGTTATTGCGTTATCGACATAGTTCCGATACGGTGCGTCATCAAGTGCGCGGTATTATTCCAATTATGATTGTAAACACTGTTATTTACAGCTTAGATTTGATTTTTGTGGTACTGCTCAAACATGGTATTTTTTCAAGCCAAACCTTAATCGAACCACTGGGCGATTTGTTACTTAATTACCTCAATAGCTTTGGCATGATATGGCTGGCAGTAGCAGTTGCCCAGATTATTGTGCAACAACAATTGTTTGATATTCGTTTTGTATTAAACCGCGCCCTTGCTTACAGCGCGGTGGTGCTTTCGACAGGCTTAATATATGGGCTGATTGTTGGTGGCTTAGGGACACTGTTGCGCCAAGCTGATGTTTGGCTATCGGTGCTGGCAACTGGGGTGATTGCCGTGCTATTCCAGCCGCTTTTAAGCCAATTTCGGCGTTTTGCTAATCGCCTTTTCTACGGTGAGCGCCAAGACCCCTACCAAGCCATCAGCCACCTTGGACGGACTTTAGAAGCTGTTGTCAAAACAGACGAATTACTCGGAATAATTGTACAAACTGTGGCTGGTACGCTTAAACTGCCATTTGTGGAGTTGGTCACACCCAAACAAACCATTTCGCAGGGGCAAGCTGTAGGGCAAGTTCTCGAGTTTGTAATGCAGGTCAAAAACGTACAAGTCGGGGTGCTGCGTGTCTCTCAGCGCTTTTCTGGTGAGGCATTTTTAGCTTCAGAGTTGCGCTTACTCGAGGATTTAACCGCACGGGCAGCCGTAGCAGTACAAGAAGCCCTTTTAAGCCAAGAAATCCAAGCCAGTGGGCAAGCGATTGTGCTGGCAAGGGAAGAAGAGCGCAAACGTATCCGACGCGATTTACACGATGGACTTGGTGCGAGTTTGGCAGGTATTGCCATGAATTTACAAGTCTCAAAATCGTTTGTGGTCAAAAACCCAACTCGAGCCGAGGATTTGATTGCTGCTTCTGCTAAAGGTGTGCAGGAAGCCATTGCTGATATTCGCCGCCTTGTCTATGATTTGCGCCCTCCAGCACTTGACGACCTTGGCTTAGCAGGTGCATTGCGACAGCAAATTGGGCAGATGATTGGTGTACTGCCCGAAATTCACATGGATATTACCGAAATGCCTGCCGCACTCGAGGTTGCGGTGTATCGTATTGCATCTGAAGCCCTCAACAACATTCAAAAACATGCCCATGCCAGTGCTGTGCGTTTTAACCTTTATCAAGACGAAAACGGCGTACTGCTCGAGATTTATGATAATGGCGTAGGCATTGCCCGTAACCGCAGTAGTGGTGTGGGCTTGCAAAGTATGCGTGAACGCACCCAAGAACTCGGTGGGCGCTTAGAAATAGAAAACCACAATGGCACACGAATTATGGCGTGGCTGCCATTACATAAAGGAGCAACATGACCCCAATTAGCTTACTGATTGTTGATGACCACCTAGTTCTTCGCAGTGGACTGCGTTTACTCCTCGAATTAGAAGAGAGCATCGAAATCATTGCTGAAGCGAGCAATGCTGAAAAAGCCATCGAGTTGGCTGCTACCAAGCAACCCGATGTGATTCTCATGGATATTCAACTATCAGGTATGAACGGCATTGAAGCCACAAAATGTATCAAAGCCCAGAACCCACGCACACAAATTGTGATGCTGACGATGTTCCAAGATGACGACAGTGTATTTGCCGCGATTCGAGCAGGAGCGCAAGGCTACTTACTCAAAGGTGCAACCCAAGACGAAATCATCCAAGCTATACGCGGCGTGGCAAGAGGCGAAGCGGTTTTTGGGGCGGGTATTGCCGAGCGGGTCTTAAAATTCTTTGCTGCCACCCGCCCCATGACCGCGCCACTTTTTCCGGAACTGACGGCTCGAGAACGCGAGATTCTCGAGCTAATTGCCCAACGCTTACCAAACTCAACCATTGCTACGCGGCTCGATTTAAGTCCCAAGACAGTGCGGAATTATGTCTCGAACATCATTTCTAAATTGCAAGTGGCTGACCGCAGCGAAGCCATGTGGTTAGCTAGAAATTCTGGATTGGCGGGTTCATAAACATTTTACCGTTTGGGTCTGACCCAAATTACAAAACGCCAAGTTTGGAGTTTGGATTTGCAAGCACTAACAACTTGCTCGAGTTGTGAAGTACAAGTTATTCTTGATTATGTTTGCTTTACCAGTTGCGCCAAATCTCGAGTTGCGACATTTTGAATTGCATCACACCGAAATGCTTTTTGACTTGATTGATAAAAGCCGAACCTATTTGCGGCGTTACCTTGGTTTTGCCGACTTAATCACCTTAATAACCGCCGAAGATTTTATCCGTCGGTCTCGAGAAAAATTTGTCAAGGCTGGCATGGGTAACTTTGGTGTTTGGCAAGGTGAAGTTTTGGTTGGTGTGGTGAGTTTATTTCATTTTTCCAAGAATAATCGCAAGTGCGAAGTTGGCTATTGGATTGGACAAGCCTTTGCTGGGCAGGGCATCATCACCAAAGCAGTCTCGAGTTTATTGGATTATGCTTTTTCTGAACTGGGATTGAACCGAATTCAACTTTGTTGTGCGACTGATAATCTTGCCAGCCGACGAATTGCCGAAAAACTTGGTTTTGGCTTTGAAGGTCTAGCTCGAGAAGATAGGCTTTTACGTGGCATTAGGGTCACACACGAAGTTTGGTCTTTACTAGCGGTGGACTGGAATACTCAACCAGCCCAATTTCTTAAGTCACTTGGGGATGGTACAGACCTGCGTTTACTCGAGTCTAAACATGCCAAGGATGTTTTTGCAGTGGTGGACAGCAACCGCGCACATTTACGGCAGTTTTTACCGTGGATAGATGGCAACACAACCCAGACCCATTCCGAAGAATTTATTCAAAGTACACTCGAGCAATTTAAGGACTTTGATGGTCTAACAGCAGGTATTTGGCAAGATCATCAATTGGCGGGTTTAATCGGAATGCACTTTATTGATTGGGAACACAAAGACACCGAATTTGGCTACTGGCTTTCTAAATCCCATACAGGCAAAGGCTTGGTTACTAGAGCCGCCAGTGCTTTGCTGGATTACATTTTTTTTGAGTTAAATCTGCACCGTGTTTCAATAGCCCATGCGCTCGAGAATACCGCTTCGCAAAAAGTAATCGAGCGCCTTGGATCTAAGCTCGAATCTACGGCTCGAGATGCCGAGTGGTTGTACACCCGTTTTCATGATTGGAAAAAGTACGGTTTGTTAAAACGCGAATGGCAGGGCTAATTCATCTCGAGCGCATGGCGTTTTAGGTCA
>JBEGTV010000283.1:0-4252 GCA_041179225.1 Deinococcota bacterium
TGTTTGTTTTTGCCATGCAAAAGGATAGGTTTATATAACACTTTTTTGGTGTTCAATTAAAAAAGTGTTATACTTTTATAATGTCAATTCCACTTTTTTTTGAACCTAATTCCGATCAACAAGCCATGCTTGAGGTTCTTAAAGACTTTTTGCGCCGCGAAGTGACCCCGAGCGCCGCCTCTCGAGACCAGACCCACGAATTTCCGTTTGGCATTGTAGAGCAACTAGGCACAATGGGCATTATGGGAGCGCAAACCCCCGAGGAGTACGGTGGCAGTGCCTTACCAAGTACCACTTTTGTGTGGCTGCTCGAGGAAATCGCTGCGGCTGATGGTAGCCTAGCGCTGACGGTGGCTTCGCACAATTCGCTCTGTACAGGGCATCTTTTGGTGGCTGGGTCGGATGCCCAAAAAGCCAAGTATTTGCCCGATTTAGCCAGTGCCAAAACGCTTGGTGCTTGGGCTTTAACCGAACCCAGCAGTGGCTCGGACAGTGGGGCAATGCAAACCCATGCCAAAGAAGTCGAAGGCGGTTTTGTGCTAAATGGTAGTAAAATTTTTATCACCCAAGGCAGTGTCGGCGGCACTTATGTGATTAACGCCCGCACCGACCCGCCCTCACAGGGCAAAAGCAAAACTGATGGTTTAAGTGCTTTTATCATCCCAAGGGAAACCAAGGGCTTAAGTATTGGACGCAAAGAAGAAAAACTTGGTTTGAATGCCTCGGACACCGCCATGCTGCATTTTGAAGAGATGTTCGTACCCGCTGATGCACTGCTTGGCACAAGGGGACAAGGTTTTAAGGATGTGATGCGGGTCTTAGACGGCGGACGAATTGGTATTGCTGCCATCAGCATTGGACTGGCTCGAGCCGCACTAGAAGCCAGCAGCAAATACGTTTTAGAGCGTCAGCAATTTGGTAAACCGATTGCTGAATTCCAAGGCATTGCTTTTAAGATTGCTGAAATGTCCACCAATCTCGAGGCAGCACGCTTACTGACCTTAAAAGCCGCCGCGCTGCGTGACGCTCACCGACCCTATACTTTAGAAGCTGCCCAAGCCAAATTCTTTGCTTCCGAAGTCGGTGTAGCCGCCTGTGACCATGCAATTCAAATTCATGGCGGGTATGGGTACATCAAAGAATACCCAGTTGAACGCTATTGGCGCGACGCACGTTTAATGCGAATTGGCGAAGGCTCGAGTGAAATTCAACAAATGATTATTGCCAGAGAGTGGTTACGACAGTATCAACCATGAGCCGTTACGGAACTCAAGCCGTGTTTTTCGCGTAATCTATAAGCATGAAAAGATTATTGCTTGGATTTGTACTTCTGGCTGGTGTTGCCTTAGCCCAAAGTGTGCCGCCCGAAGTGACTTGGTTACGCGAAAATGTGATTCCATTAAAAACAGTTGAGGCAAATACTGGTTTTCTTGACCTTGAGCCAGTTTCAAACTTGGTAAGCGAAGCCCGAATTGTTGGGCTGGGCGAGGCAACCCACGGGACTCGAGAATTTTTTTTGGCAAAGCATCGCTTGCTCGAGTTTCTAGTGACCAAACACGATTTCAGGGTTTTTGCGATGGAAGCAAATTGGGCAAGTAGCTTTGCCTTAAACGAATATGTGCTTGGCGGGGCGGGTGATGCCAGAAAATTATTGCAGCAGTACGCCAAAATTATGTGGGCTTGGCGCACCGAAGAAGTGCTTGGTTTAATCGAATGGATGCGGGTTTATAACCAAAGCACCACCCAAAAAATTACTTTTACTGGTTTTGACATGCAAGAACCTGTGCCAGCCGTGGATTGGCTAGTAACTTGGCTCGAGACCAGTGCCAAAGACCAAGCCAATAGAACTGACGAGTTACTAAGCTGTATTCGTTTTTCTTTGGGTAATATTCTCAGTGTGGCACGCTATACCGCTACTGGCGAAAACGGAGCTAAGCGTTGTGCCACACAAATAGACACGGTTCGGCGGATTTTGCAAAATCGGCGGGCTAATTTTAAGCCAAATGAATACCAAACTGCCCTGCAAATGGTACGGGTTCTCGAGCAAGCCAATACCTATTACAAAGCCCGTTTTGTGACACAGGATTTACTCGAAGCTGTGACTATCCGCGATGCTTTTATGGCAGAAAATGCAGCTTGGCTCGAGAAAACCAGCCAGCAAAAAGTTGTCACTTGGGCGCACAACGGTCATGTCACCTTCAATCCAAAGATGCACTTTGGTTGGAAACCAATGGGGGCGTATTTACGCGAACAGTACCAAGATAAATACCGTGTTTGGGGATTTGCGTTCTTTGAAGGTAGTTTCTACGCTCAACTGCTCGATTCTAGCGACCCTGCCCGTACTATTGCGGCTGCGATGCTTGGCTTAGCCGCCAACCCCAGTGTGCAACGTGTACCTAACCCTGGCATTGGCAGTTATGAAATTTTATTTCGAGCTACCAATATCCCGATATTTATGCTTGACTTGCGCCGCTCGAGTACACCCTCAGGGGCTTGGTTAAAAAAAGCCAAACGCTTACAAATAGTCGGACAGAACTTACCGCCTTTTCGTGAACCCGAACCCGATTGGTACAGTTACGAAGCGGTACTCCCAAACGACTTTGACGCAATTATTTACATTGATAAAACAAGTCCAAGCACACCAATATAAAAAACCCCGCTTAACACGGGGTTTCTTGGGAAAAAATCTTAGAACTTAAACAACAAGTCAAGTGGCGTAGCACGAAGCATCGGGTTGCCAAGTGCTTTACCAAGCAGAGCTACTGAATTGATCGTTACAAAACACGATTTACCCAAGGAAGTCATGTTGGCATCGGGATTGGGGGCTGTGCCAGCCGCACCACCATTGATACTTGAGCCGTTAATGGGTGTGTTTCGTGGGAAATCACAAACATAAATCGTGTTACGTGCATCAAAGACTTGGAAACGAAAGCCACCGCTTTGCAGGGCATAAGCAAAGACTGGTTTGGCAGTGCCATTTTGCGTACCAGTGCCAGTTGGGTCGCCGTCAGAATCGAGTTTGGTAAAATTAAGCGCCCAAGGTGCAAGCCCGTCTATCGTCAGTGTCCAAAATTGCCCCGGCTTGGGTGGCAAACTGGCGGTCAGTACAGGTAAAGCAGGAGGAGCTTGCAAGCTGCTGTCCGAAGTGATGGTAACAACACAGGCGCGGTTCATATTGGTGGCATTGGCTTCTGGATTAGGGGCGGTGAATGCCTGCCCACCGATTAAACTCGAGCCGTTGCGCTGAACGGCATTTGGGAAGACACAATAATAGACGCTTTGGGCATCAAAGACTTGGAAGTAACGCTGTCCGCTCTGGACTGTAAAAGCGAAGGCTGTTTTGGTCACACCATTTTGCGTGCTTGTACCAGTTGGGTCGTTATCGGAATCGAGTTTGGTAAAATTGATTGTCCACGGTGCAAGTCCGTCTATGGTTAGTGTCCAAGTCTGCCCGGGCTTAGGTGGAAAACTGGCAGTCAGGGCTTGCGGAATAGTGGGTGGTTGAATTGGTTGATTACCAGCCAATTGGACACTCGAGCCAAAAGCCGCCACACAAGAGGTATTTAAGGCAGTAAAGACATTATTGCCACCATTAGGATTACGAGCCGAGCGTCCAGAACGCCCACCAATAAAGGCATTGCCACTGACTTGTAAACGGTCAAAGTCGCAAAAGAACGAACCGCCCGAGTTATCAGAGGCAATCATTTGAAAACGGTAAACCTTATTGGACATTTGAAAAGCCCATGTTTCGGTTTTGATGCTATTTTGAGTAGCAGTTCCAGTTATGTCACCATCTCGGTCTAATGCAGTAAAATTTAGTGTCCAAGGGGCAAGACCATCCAAAACCACTGTCCACGTTTCGTTGGGTTTAGGTGGAAAATTCGGTGAACCAACAGGATTATTGGTGACTGGTTGCACAGGTTGCGGATTGATCGGTAACGGTGGTGGTTGAATCGTACTGGTTGGATTGGGATTGACTGGAGCAACCACAGGAACAGTAAAGCCAGTTCCTAATTGGGTTGTCCAAGGCTCACCCAAACCACGCACATTTTGCCCAATCATTTGCGAACCAAGCACAAGTGGTCTGCCAAGCGGTTGCCGTGTGTTGTTATTGCCAGATACACCAGCACTATGCACCGCAACGAGTTCGCCACGCAGATTATAAATCCCACCGCCAGAACCACCAGGACCTGACAGCGCATCGTGTTTCATTAGGCTGCGATTCTCGAGAAAACCATTGACACTTCCACTC
>JBEGTV010000284.1:0-4244 GCA_041179225.1 Deinococcota bacterium
GGACCACCGACAATAATGATTGGGTCGGATTCGTCGCGCTCCTCGCGCCACGGGTTAATCCCAGCCGCCTCGAGAAAACGAATAATGTTGGTCAGGTCTAATTCAAAACTGACTGACAGCGCCACCATATCGGCTTGCCCGACAGGATTACCGCTCTCGAGCATCGGTAGTGGCTCGCCTGTTTTTTGGAAGGCTTCTAAGTCGTCTGGTAAAAAAGCTCGTTCGCAAGAAAAGCCTTCTTCTTCGTTAAACATGCGGTAAATCACTTGGTAGCCAAGGCTTGCCATGCCAACCGAGTAGCGATTGGGGAAACCAAGCGCAACGCGGGTTGAGGCATGTCGTCGGATTGTACCGATTTCATCATCTAAAAGGGGTTTTAAGTGCTTACGCCAATAACTCATTCGTCTCCATACATCACCTAAGCACTGTAGCAAACCAAACTGATAATAAACAGCGACAATTGTGCCAATGGGGTAGACTAAAACATATGGCTGGCAGAGGCGCAATAGACACAATTTCACTCGAGGCGATGGTTTACCTGCTCGAGTTCTTACCGCAAACCAACCCACATTCGGATTGGATTCCGGGTAGGTTACTTGATTCCAACATGATGCAGCAAATGCAGTCGGAGGCGTTCACGGGTTTTGCGGTTTTTGCCTTAGAACAAGAATGGCTTGGTGGAATTCTTTTTTATCAAGGGCAAGCCCTCGAGGCATGGCGCAGGGCATTGGGTGGAATAGAGAACCGTGCCGAGGCGTACCGTAATTTACTGCCAATGCTCGAGTTTGTGGCTGTTCGTTTTTTTGTTTTACCTAATGAACTGATTCCAGCTATTTCTGGTTTTACCTTGTCTGAAACCATAGAAACCTATCAGGCAAATGAAATTAACACTCTGGTACTGCTCGAGAAATTAAGAACTGCCCAGTTCTCAGGGTCAGTGCTGCTCGAGAACGGCACGGTTGCCCAAGCATGGTTTTTTTCCAAAGGCGTTGCTTTACAAAACCTGCCGCTTCCAGAAACATTCAAAGCAGGAAGGCTACATATTTTACATAATCCACTCGAGAAACCCGAGGACGTGGTGCGGTTTGCGGTAATCGAAGCTGAAAACGAAACCAAGGCTCGAGTGCTTTTGCTTCGGGCGACACTCGAGACGCAATTGATTGATCACCTTGGGATCAATGCTAAACCGCTCTTAGAAGCCAATGCTGCTTGGTTAGCTGAAACCAATCCTATCCGCCTGCAAGAAACAATTGAAATTTGGCTAGAGGAGACGTATGGTACTGCTTTTTTGCAGCACTTTCGGCATCGCCTCGAGAATTAGTTTGTCATGTTAGACTGCTTCTTGATGGTGCAGATTCAATACTTGAGGGTCGAGTGAACACTATTTCGCGTGGTGTGTTGGACTCTTTATCTGCTTCGCTGCTCGGGTATTTGTTTGAATTTTTGCCACAAACCGATCCTTTATCTGAGTGGGTTCCTGGTAAACTCTTAACCAATGAATTTGTGGTGCGTTTACGCGAATCTGAATTTACGGGTTTTGCCCATGCCAAAAAAGGACATGAAATACGCGGTATCTTGATTTTTTTTAAGGGACGTTTACTCGAGGCTTGGACGTATGCACCGCTTGGTTGTGAAGTTGGCATAGATGCCTATTTACATTTGCTAGAAAAAATAGCCGAAGGTGGCGTAGCGCTTTACAAACTCCCAACCGATGCGATTCCTGCCGTGCTTTCCTTTACCCTTGGTACGGTGCGAGTGGCTGGCGCAGATGCCAGAATTGTCAGCAGCCAAAACTTAATTCGTAATCTCGAAGAAGAGCGTTTTAGTGGCACGTTGATTCTCGAAAATGGAAAAATTGGACAGGCTTGGTTGTATCAACGAGGTCAAAATTTGTTCCCACCACCCTTACCTGATGAGTTCCGCGAAGGTAAACTGCATTTGGTTCACGCACCGGCTCGTGCGCCTAAGGATTTATTTGAAGCCTTAGCCGAACAAAGTCGGGCTACTGCCCAAGCCGAACTAGACCGTGTTTGGGCGGCAGCCCTGTTGGTACTGACCAATCAACTTGGAAGAGGCGCACCCCAAGCCTTGGAGACTCAACGCAACCGAATTACGTCTACTAATGCCACCGAAGTTTTTTCTTTGCTTCGTCGTTTTTTAGAGAGCAACTTTGAACCTGATGCAGTGCTGGATTTTGAAAAGCACTTAGCCAGATAGTCCGAACTGTTTTCAGGTAGTAATTTCAATTCAGCTTTAAGGTAAATTTTCAATTGGTACAAATTTGAAGATTGTACAGTAAAGTAATGCCATGAGACGAAACCCAATTGTGCTATCAGTGCTGTTTTGCTTCACTTCAGGGTCAATTTCTCAAATTCTTGAGCCTAGCCAGTGGCTACCGATTCCACTCACCTCCGACCCAGACTTTGGGATTGTCGAACCGATTAAACCACTGCCCAGCAGCAATAGCATTCGGCTCGAGTCAAAAAAAGTGCTTGGTGTCTCGGTCAAATTGATTCATGTCAATTTAGAGCATCCAATGGTGCAAGTGGCGGCGGTGCTACCGCCTAACTTGTTCAAAAAAGGCGCTCACTTTGATACGCTAGTAGCTGGTTCTAGCGCGGTTGCGATGCTAAATGGCGGGTACTTTCATCCGCAAACTTTTAGCCCCGTTGGGGATTTGGTGGTGGATGGTAAATGGTTAAACCAAGGGCGTTTACGCTCTGGACTGGCGATTACCAAAGCCAATACCGCCTTACTTTGGACAAAAGATATCCAAATTATTCCACGGGGCTTCAAAACCCTGATTGGCACAGGACCTATTTTGGTTCGAGCCTATCAGATTAACCCAGTGCCACAAGCCGAAGGTTACGGCGACAAAGCCATCTGGTCAAAAGCCGCTAGAAGTGCAATCGGTATTATCGGTGATAAAAAAATTGTGTTGGTCAGTACCAGAGAACGCCTGTCTTTACGAGAACTTGGCAAAGTCATGTTTAAGTTAGGCGCAAGAGACGCGATTGCCTTAGATGGTGGCTCGAGTGTTGGTATGGCATGGAAAGGTAAAGTGGTGATACATCCAAAACGAAAAATTGCTTTTGGGGTTGGAGTGTTTATCAGGTGATTTGACTGGATTTATGGACGAAATTTACTAGGTTTACTTTTGCGACTTGATTTTTTTAATCGAACCAAGGATACTTGCGTCAAGATTATGAAACAAACTGTCAGTCGTTTACCACTAAAAGCGAGCCTCAATGCGCCACTAGAGCAATTAAGTATTGTTATACCTTCTTATAATGGGATTGGGGTTTTAGAAAAATGCCTTTCAATCCTAGAAAAAATTGCGTCTCGAGCTGAAGTAATTGTGGTAGATGGCGGTAGTACCGATGGGAGTTTTGAATTGGTACGAGATCAGTTTAGCTGGGTGAAATTGTTAGCTGTGCCAAATTATGGATGGGCGCACGCCACCAACCGAGGTTTTGAAATTGCCAAGGGAAATTTTTTAGTAACACTAAACTCGGATGTATTTTTAACCACTGAAGCGTTAGTAGCCATGGTCTTGCGCTTACTCGAGAATCCGCAGATTGGTGGAATTCAGCCTTATCTACTCAATGGCGATCTAACAAGGCAAATGGTTTTTGGTCCGCTTTACCCACCACATTGGACAAAAATGCAGCAAGCTGTAAATGCACCTGTGTTGTCTGGAGCTTGTTTAATGACACGCCGTGATGTCCTAGAAAAAGTTGGCGGGTTCGATGAGAACTTTTTTTTCTACAATGAAGAATTTGACTGGTGTTGGCGCGCCCGAAAAGCTGGATTTAAGATGGAACTTCGCCCAGAACGGGTAGTGCATCTCGAAGGAGGCTCAACACCAAAGCACCCAAATTTTCAACTTGAAGCTCACCGTGGCGCGTTGTACTTACTAAGAAAGCATTTTCATCCTATTATTTTCGAGATTTCACGATTTGGTGGACAAGGACTTAGTTGGTTGGCTTCAGATTTAGATCCACGAAGAGAATTTCATGATGCTTGGAGAAGCATGGAAGTAATTTCTCGAGAACGGCGTTACCTTGACACTCCGTTTCAGCTTTCGGGACGTGGTGAAGTACATTTTAAGTGAATTTTCTTGTGGTATTTATCTAAGTACACGTCAAAACTCTAAACACGAATCGGTTTTCGTGTTTCTCAAGTAACCGATCAAAAATAAGTCCACGCAAAAAATCCAATCCAACACGAAATAAACTCTGTTC
>JBEGTV010000285.1:0-4203 GCA_041179225.1 Deinococcota bacterium
TCTAAGATCATCGTGTTCTGCCATTAAACTACCACTGCATTTGGAGCAGCGGACCGGGATTGAACCAGTATCCAACGATTGCCGACTTTGAGCGTTTGACTTGGTGTTCGGCAGTGAATGCGTTAGCTTGAAGTGATAATCTAAAATTCGTTTTGTGGTTGGCTGCCTCTACCATTTGGGCTATCCCGCCATTTTTGGCGGTCACAGGACTCGAACCTGCACTTGTACCATTCCAGCTTTTGAGTCTCAGCTTCATTTCTTGAGCTTGCACTTCCCGAAGAGTCTACCAAGTTTGCTCAAAGCTCACAACTCGCGTTTTGGCTTAGCCTAAAAGATACTCAAAGAAGCGTTCGCCAATTTTTTGTTCGGTGGCTTCGCTTGCATTGGCTTCTTCTCGAGCAAACTTTACCGCAGCTTGGAGTTTTTCGACGCGCTCGAGGAGTTCATTGACTCGCTTAGCTGGCATTGCGCCCGAAAACTTTAGGGTGCGCCAAAAACCAACGGTCACATCTTCATAATAGACTTCGACTTGGGCGGGGTGCTTATCAGTGGCTTCGGCTTTGACATGATTGCGTGGGATTTTCTTGGTTCGCAGGGTCTGCACTGGTTCGGTTGCCCAGCAGTCGGCAGAGGCATCAAAAACCCAGCTTTCCGAGGCATCCAGAACGGGTAACTTTTTGATAAAAGTGTGAATATCGGTCAGTTGTTTCTCGAGAAAAAGCAAATAAGTGATTGGCACATCAGTTAAAATCGTTCGTCCTTCTACCACTACACTTGCTTTGGCAATGCAGTTTGCCCAGTCCTTACTGGCGGTGACATCAAATAAGCGGGTTAAGATTCCAGCCGTCTGACGCAGTACATCTTCGGATTTGACTTGGACTTTGGTGCTTTCTGGGGGCAGGGTTTCGCCTTCTTCGTCCTTAGGGCGGTAGGTTCTCGAGATTCCCGAAAGTAGCGTTGGTTTTTGTAAAGCATGGTGTGCTTCGGTCAGTTCTTGGAAAGAACGGCTTTTCACACCTTTTTCGACTGCAATAATTTGATTGAGTTTTGCCATGATGATTTACTCCTAAATCAACTCTAGCGCTTCTGCTCGAGTTGACGCAATGCTTTTAAGTGCTTAGCTCAATTGGCAAAATGGCGCAGAGGCACTTTCGCCTGATACTGTGTTCACAGTACAATTTTAGTATTCACTTCTTGGAGGTTTTTTTATGAAACGAATCATTCTTGTGGCGGCTGGAATTATTGGGGCGGCATTACTGGCAGCCCAAGCACAACGCAATCCGACGAAGGTGGTGTTCTGGCATTCGATGGCAGGGGCGGATAAAACCGTCGAGGATTTTGCTAAAGAATTTAATGCTTCACAAACTTTATATCAACTCGATGCCCAAGAGGTCGGTTCATACACCCAAAGTGCCACAAAATTAGTAGCGGCGCTGCGAGCCAAAACTGCCCCAACCATTTACCAAGCCGAAATTGGTTTTTTTCCTAAACTTGCCGAGGATGGTGTGCTGGCAGACCTTAACAGTTTTGAAAAGAACCTCGAGCCGGCGATAGAAAAGGATTTTTTTCCAGCCGTCTGGAATTACGGGATTTATGAAGGTAAGCGTTACGGCTTACCGTGGAACTCGAGTACACCCGTGCTTTTTTACAATGCTTCGCTCTTAAAATCCAAGGGCTTGCGCCCGCCAAACACATGGGCAGAATTTGCAATCCTCGCCAAAACCCTGACCAACCGCACGGGCAAGGGTTTTATTGCGATTGCTGACTCTTGGCAGTTCGAGCAAATGGTGCTAACCCGTGGTGGCAATGTGGTACTGCCCAACGGACAGCCAAACTTAAACAGCAAAGAAGTTCTCGAGGCGGCGCAGTTTTTACAAGATTTGGTCAAACAAGGTGCAGCCATTCCACGTTCACTGGGCGAAGCACAATTTGCGATTCTTGACTTTGTGCGAACCAAAGCGCACATGGCAATTGCCAGTATTGCCAATTGGCCCGATATTCTGCCTTACAGTGTGGCTTTTGAATTGGGGGCAACCCCAATGCCAATCGTAAGTAGGCGGGTTGTGCCTTTTGGCGGGGCGCAGTTGGTGGTCTTAAAAGATGCCACACCCGAAGAACGGGCTGGGGCATGGGCTTTTTGGCAGTTTTTAATGAAACCCGAAAACATTGTGCGTTGGACAAAAGCGGGCTATTACGTGCCGGTGCGCCGTAGTGTACTGCCGTTACTGGCGGACTGGTACAAAGAAAATCCATACCGCAAAGTGGCGTTTGAACAGTTTGACGAAGCCATTCCGCGTCCACGAACCCCGCAATATGCGGCGCAAAAAGTGATTCTCGAGGAGGCATTAGAACGCATTCTTAAGGGTGGCACAGATGTGAAGTCGGCACTCGAGGAAGCCCAACGCCGTGCCTTGGCGGTTAAGTAATGCGACTTGGTTACACGCCCTTAAATGCCATGATTCTTGATTTAGACCAAGCCTTTAGATTGGCTTCGGAACTCGAATTAAATTTTCTTGAACTTTCCTTCGATGTTCACGAAGTCCTGCCAGCCGCACAAGAGATTAAACTGGTGCGTCAATTAACTCGAGCCACGGGAATTGGGGTAACAGTTCACTTAAGTTATGTTGACTTAAATCTGGCATCGCTTTTTCCGGGGGTACGAGAAAACAGTGTTGCAAGAACCAATCGCGGACTCGAGTACGCCGCCGAAGTGAATGCAATTTGTGCAGTGTTGCACAGTGGTTTAATCCCAATGCGTCACGCGATGATGCTGCCTTTTGCCAAAGCCAAACTCGAGCAGAGCTTAACTGAAATTACGCCACTCGTTCCGATTGCCCTCGAGAACTTAGCGCTCGATGCTTATGATTTGTTACGCGGTGCAAACGAACTCGAGGCAGTGACTAAAAGCATCGGTTGGGGGAATTGCATAGATGTTGGTCATGCACTGGTTGAAGGTTGCAGCACTGCCATTAAAGACGGTACTGGCACAGGTGGACTCGAGCAGGGGAGAGCTAGACTGCTCGAGTATGTACATGGCTTAAGCAACACCATTCATTTGCATCTTCAAGACAACGATGGCACTGGCGACCATCACCAGACTCTGGGTAGTGTGGACGGTGTACCTTGGCTAGATTTACGCGATTGGTTGCTGGGTTTTACTGGCACAATCAATCTCGAGATTAGCGACAGCGCAGATGGTGTGCGTCAAAGTGTTAGGTTCTTACGAGACTTGCTGCGTCTCGAGTGACCATTTGTGCCTAAAACAAGTTTGTAAATGCGGGTATAAGGCTAAACTTTGCAGTAGCGTCGCCTCGAGTCTAGCACTTGGTTGGTTTAAGGCGCGTAGAATCTGTAAACGGTCAAAGGCAGTGGCTTTAAGCAATTTAGCATTGGCTTCGACTTGTAATTCTGGTTCAAATGGCAAGCGCAACGGCAGAATTTTTATACTCCACTTTGGGTGTGCTTGATGCTCGAGCAGTAAGTCCTTTGGGATAAGTCGTGACGCTAAATTTCGGGCGGTAAAATACTTGGCATTGAAGCGAATTTCGGAGTCTGGGTGCTGCATTAAAGGCTCGAGTAAGACTTGGGCTTGGGTGTGTTGGTCTTGATAAATTAACCACTCGGCTTTTTGAATTTGCCACCACGGTTGTAAGTCTGACAAACTGGTGTTGATTTGTTGGGCAGCATCTTCTAAGTGCTGTAAACTCTCGGTGTAATCACCAATTTGCATCAGCAAATCAGCGAGACTCATGTGCCGAAAAGCTATTCCTCGAGCATCCTTGGTGGCAATGGCAAATTCTAGGGCGGCGGTGTAGGTTTCCAACGCTGCCCCCAAGTTACCGCGTTCTTGATGGGTCACAGCTAAGTTATTCAGCAGTTGCCCTTCCATTATTCGGTTATTGCTGTTGCGTACCAAAACCAGTGCTTCTTCGAGCGTTTCGATGGCTTGGTCTAATTCGCCAAGTTCGATGTGGGCTTTGGCGGTGTTAATCAAAATCATTGGCATGGCAGCCGTGTTTTGGCTTTGGTTACATTCGCGTTTGGCAATCTCGAGTAAACGTAAGGCTTTGGGGTACAGGTTTTGCTGCATTGCCAACACCCCAGCGATATTCAGTACCGTCGAACGAAGCACACGGTCTTCGGTGTGATTCAAGGCTTCGGCAGCCGCTTGATTATGCAAATCGGCTTTTTGTGTATGACCGC
>JBEGTV010000286.1:0-4191 GCA_041179225.1 Deinococcota bacterium
CGGCAAGGGTTTTACCGGCTAAGGACGGCATTAAGAGCGCTCGTGGTTGATTGACGGTGATTTCAACCACCCGTTGCTCGGTGATGCTTGCTCCTGCGGCTGGGTTCTGGGTCAAAATCACACCACGAACTTTGGCTTGGTCGCTGCCTTCGATTGGACGTGGAGTCAAACGGGCTTCGGATAATAACTGAGCGGCTTCAGCAAGGGTTTTACCAACCACATTGGGGACAATCACGGCGGGTGGCTCGAGAAATTGTCTGGTGGCTTGCGCTCCAAAGTAAATCACGCCAGCCAATGCCACTGCCCCCGGTATGACCCGTACCAGTAAGGCTAGGAAACGCAGCCCCAAACTTGGTTTGGGTGTGGCAGCTTTTAAGGGTGTAACTTGTGACTTAGAGAGTGGTGTAACTTGTGACTTAGAGAGTGGTGTAACTTGTGACTTAGAGAGTGGTGTTTTGGGTTGAGTCACCGATTCAGAGGCAGTTTCAAGCACAGGTACAGTGGTTTTTGAAGCAGAGGTCTTGACGACTGGAATTTTACCACGACTGGTTTTGGTGGTCTCAAGCAGAGGCTGATTTAATTGGGTAATCTCGTCAGTGCTGCGGTCAGCACTGTGTAAACTTGTCAGGGCGGGTCGAACATCACCTTTTGCGCCTTGTAGGGCAATAAAATTGGCATCGGTCAGGGCGAAACCATAACTGCCCAGCACTTGAGCAGCTTCGGCTAAAGCACTTCTAAAACCCATATCTTTGGGATGCTGAGCTAACCAAGCAGCCCCATCTGTGCCTTCAAGCACTTCCCAAACCGTGTAATACGCGCCAGGTCTCGAGACAGCATCGAGTAAAAGCGGCGAAGCCACATTCTTAATGGCGGTGCGGTAACGATGAAAATTAGCTCTGGATTTTGGATCAACCACAAAAAACCAATCCAGACGCACAGCTTTACCCGTTGTGTCGGTGGCTTCCACTGAACGCATCCACTCATCCCGAGAAATTTCTCGAGTCACACTGTACTTGTTGTCCAGACGCTCTGGCATATGAATTTAATTCTAGCAAGCCGTGATGAGGGTTGTGAGTAAAAACCCTTATAACCCCTCAGAAAGCAGTAAGTACGCCGCCGCAATCGTAGGAGCAGAAACCTTTAAGCTGCCATTTTGAGCGCCTTGGAGTAATTCTCGTGGACTCAAAAAAGTAATTTCAATTTCTTCATCCTCATCTGGAATGCCATAAGCAGGTCGGAGGTTTTCTGCTCGAATTAAATGCACCAATTCATCACAAAAACCGGGTGAAACAAAAAAACTCGAAACCAAACTCAAATCCCCACCCAACATGCACTCCTCTGCCAGTTCTCGAGCGGCTGCTTGGATCATATCCTCGCCGGGTTCAATCAACCCAGCCGGGATTTCAAGCGTAAACGCTTCGAGTGGAGCGCGGTACTGTTTAACCAGCAGCATTTTTTGATCTTGAACTGCCAGAATTGCCACGGCAGGTTTGTGTTCAACAACTTCCCAGTAATTATTGTCCAGATGTAAATTCAAAACCCTACCTTGGTAAATGGTTTTGCGATCTGTTCTCGAGTGTTTCATGACCTTAGTTTACTGCTCGGCTGTGAATGCGTGCTGGTTTTTCATGGCATTTTCCTTGCTTGTGCCGTATACTCACATTTATGATTGAACCGAGTATCGCCCTTTACGGCGAATCGTTTAATAAAGTGACAGCATCTTTAGATGAAATGCTGAACAAAGCTCACGTGCGGTACGCCATGCTGGTGGATCGCAAAGGATTTGTTTTGGCACATAAAGAAGCATTGTGGGCACCTAAACCCCCAGCTTTGGACAGCATTGCCACCCTGATTGCAGGGAATGCGGCGGCTACCAGTGCTTTAGCCAAGCTCTTAGGTGAACGCCGCTTTAATGAACTTGTGCATCAGGGCGAACGAATTGGATTGTATGTTGAAGAAATTCAAACTGAAGCGCTGCTGGTTGTGATTTTCGATGAGACAGCGCCAATTGGACGGGTTAAACTCTATGCCAAAACTGCAATTAAAGACATTGCTGAAATTATTGAGAATCTCGAGCCGATGCCCGCAATGGACATGGCAGTTTTTGGCGCAGACTTCGCCTCGAGTGCTGGAGCGCTCTTGGATGATCTCTTTAAGAGTAATTAAATTATGAATAACTTCTATTCTTGTTTGGTGAATAACTCCCGTTCTTGTAAGGTGACACTGTGAGTACCATAAATTTTGCGGCTCGAGAAATCAATTGTAAAATCGTCTATTACGGACCTGGGGTTGCTGGTAAAACCACCAATCTCAAATGGATTTACCAACAAGTGCCAGATACAGTCAAAGGTGAAATGGTCTCGCTTGCCACCGAAGACGAACGCACCCTATTCTTTGATTTCTTACCAATTGATTTGGGAACGGTTCAAGGTTTCAAAACCCGTTTTCATTTGTATACTGTTCCTGGGCAAGTTTTTTACAACGCCAGCCGCAAACTGATTCTGCGCGGTGTAGATGGGATTATTTTTGTGGCAGACAGCGCCCCAAATCGTCTTCGAGCCAATGCCGAAAGTATGCGAAACCTACGCGAGAACTTGCAAGAGTACAGTTTGACCCTTGAGGAAATTCCAATGGTGATTCAGTTCAATAAACGCGATTTACCAGATGCCATGCCAATGGACATGCTCCGCGCTGTGGTTGATCCCAATTCGCAATTTCAGTGCCATGAAGGTGCAGCAGCTTCTGGAGTTGGGGTTTTTGAGACTTTAAGAGCTGTTTCTAAACTGGTACTCGAGCGCTTAGCTAAAAGTAAGTAGTGCGTAAGTTTGGTTGAGTCTTTTTAACCTTGAGCAAGTGGGATGCCCCTGAAAATAGGAGAATTACGGATGAAAACACTTCTAATTACGGGTGGTTGTGGTTTTATCGGAGCAAATTTTGTACGCTTGCTCCTCGAGACGCGCCCACACTTACAATTGATTGTCTTAGACAAAATGACTTACGCGGCAAGGCGCGATAATCTGCCCGAAGACCCCAATCTAAGGGTTGTGGTTGGTGATATTAGCAACCTTGACTTGGTGCGTCATCTGGTCGAAACCCATAAAATAGACCTGATTGTGAATTTTGCGGCTGAAACCCATGTGGATCAAAGCATCTTCAATCCTTTTGTGTTTACCCAAACCAATGTCCAAGGTACACATGTGTTGCTCGAGGTCGCAAGGCAATACAAAATTCGGTTTCATCAAATCAGTACCGATGAAGTTTATGGAACAATTGAAGGTGATCATCACAGTCTCGAGTCGGACATTCTTATGCCACGCAGCCCATACAGTGCCAGTAAAGCGGCGGCTGACCAATTGGTACAAAGTTATTTCGTGACCTACGGGCTACAAGCCACCATCACACGCGGCAGCAATAACGTCGGCGCGTACCAATTCTTAGAAAAAGTCGTACCACTCTTTGCCACCAACGCGATGCTCGATTTACCGCTACCAGTCTACGGTGATGGTCTGCAAATGCGCGATTACACCCATGTCTCTGACCATTGCACTGGAATTTTAACGGTTCTTGAAAAAGGCAGCATTGGCGAAATTTATAATGTTGGGGCTGGGCAAGAAATCACCAACATGGACATGCTCGAGGTCTTACTTGAAACCGTCGGCAAACCACGCAGCCTGATTCGTCATGTCACCGACCGCGCAGGGCATGACCGACGTTACAGCGTTTCGGTCAAAAAACTCGAGAATTTAGGTTGGAAAGCCGAGTACCAACCCAAAGAAGCCGTGGCAGCCGCCGCCAAATGGTACTTGGAAAACCCAAATTACTGGCAGCCAGTTCGGGAATCGGCTAGTTTTATGGCATACTATAATCGTCAATATGCTCAGCGTCTCGAGACGGTCTAGTGCCACCAAAAATTCGGGAACTCAAAAAGCAAACCGAGATGCGGGGTTTCTCGAGCGACAAGCCAAAGGTAGTCACACCGTGTGGTACTTTCCAAACACTCCAATTCGTGTCACCATATCTGGAAATGATGGAGCAGATGCTAAAAAATATCTCGAGGACGATGTTCGTCGTAAAATTGCGCTACTTTTACCACTCAGGAGGCAATCATGAATTATTCGATGCACATTCGCTGGTCAGACGAAGACCAAGTGTTTGTGGTTCACTTACCAGAATTTGATTGTTATACGCATG
>JBEGTV010000287.1:0-4187 GCA_041179225.1 Deinococcota bacterium
TGGATTGGATTTTTTGCGTGGACTTATTTTTGATCGGTTACTTGAGAAACACGAAAACCGATTCGTGTTTAGAGTTTTGACGTGTACTTAGAAGCACACCACCAATTTGGGCAGGGGTATCTTGCAGAACACCTTGGTCGTACTGCTGCAACCACAAAAATGATTGAGCGTACCGCGTAATCACATCCACCAAACCCCGCCCCATGTCACCAGAAAGGGCTTGGTTTTGCGAGACTTGCCGCACCAACGCCAGCGCAGACTCGAAAGCCTGAGCGTTTTGCTGCAAACGCTGCTGATTGACCGTAAACCCTCGAATTAAATGTTCCCGTAGTGTTCGGGTTGCCCATTGGCGAAACTGCACAGCTTGCCTAGAACTTACACGATACCCTACCGAAATAATGGCATCAAGGTTGTAATGCTTGAGTTGTCGCTTGACTCGCCGCACACCCTCGAGGCGAACTACCGAGAAATCCTCGGTAGTTGATTCTTCCTGCAATTCTAGTTCTGAATAAATGTTTTTCAGATGCAAACCAATATTATCGGTGGAAGTATTAAACAATTCTGCCATTTGCGCTTGGTTTAACCAAACTGTATCTTGCCCAACATCCAGTCGTACTTGTAATTCGCCTGTTTGGGTTTGAAAAATTTGTATTTGTTCGCTCATATCTGTCCTTCCTCTGTGGGGTTTGGGAACAACTGCTGCATTAGCCCGCCCCATATCACCCGTATCTTCGCTCATGCTTTAGTTTCCTTTTATTTGAACAGTTCAGAAATTTCTGAACTGTTGCCAGTTCATCCAAAACTTGTTGTACAGACCCAAGCCAATGACTGAGGATTTCTCAGCATAGGCATTTTAGCTCTTGGAAAATATGCACTATCCTGTTACGATTATAGCATGATGAACACCTTTATTAACCCCTTTACCGATTTTGGATTTAAGAAAATCTTTGGCGAGGAAGCCAGTAAGCCCCACCTGATTGACTTCCTAAATTCACTTTTACCAGAAGTTGCACAAATCAAAGATTTGAGTTTTAAGAACCCTGAGCAATTACCCAAAGGCGAAAATGACCGAAAAGCCATTTACGATATTTACTGCCAAGGGCTAAACGGCGAATACTTTATTGTTGAACTGCAAAAACTCAAGCAAAACTTTTTTAAGGACAGAACACTTTTTTACGCGACGTTTCCTATTCAAGAACAGGCTAAAAAAGGAGATTGGGATTATCGTCTCGAGCCAGTGTACTGCATTGGGGTACTTGGTTTTACTTTTGATAATGATAAAGCTAATCCTCGAGAAGTGGTACATTTGATTGAACTTAAAGACCAAAATAACCTTGTTTTCTGCGATAAACTCACGCTTATTTATCTCGAGATGCCAAATTTCAATAAACGACTCGAGGACTTAAAAACCCGACTTGATAAGTGGTTGTACTTTATTAAAAACTTAGAGGATTTACAAAGCATTCCAGAACTACTTAAAGATGAAGTTTTCACCAATGCGTTTGAAACGGCGAAACTAGCCAATCTCGAGCCAAGAGAACGAGAAAGTTACCAGCAAAGCCTTAAAATCATGCGCGATAATTATGCAACTCATAAATATGCCATTGAAACAGCCGTAGAGGAAGCTCGAGCCGAAGGTCTTGCCGAAGGTCTTGCCGAAGGTGAAGTTATCGGCGAGACTCGAGGAAGAGCAGAAGGAAAATCAGAGGGCAAATTAGAAGCCAAGCTCGAGATTGCAAGAAATTCAAAAGCCGCAGGGCTAACGCTCGAGCAGATTCAAGCAATTACAGGACTGAGTGCCGAAGAACTACAAGCTAACGGGATTTCCTAAGGATATGGTTTGGTACAAATCGGCAAAGATTTTTTCTTAGACTGATTTATTTTGTTACCCGCTTAACCCAGTAAAATGGTTTGCGGCTTTGATGAGCGACTGCATAAATCACAACCGATTCTTGCTCGAGTCGGTAAAAGATATTGACTGGAAAACCCGTCACACTTATGCGTCGCATTCCAGATTTATGCACTTTTTGCATCATTTCTGGAAACTCGAGTAAACCCTGAACAGCACTCTGCATGGCATTATAAAAAGCCGTCCCTAAGCCGTATTCTTGTTCAAAATTAAGTTCGATAATGATAAATTCTTCAAGGGCTGCTTCTATAAACTGGTCTTGGTACATCATTTATCTTTGCAACGCAGCTTTGGCTTTTGCGAAGGCTTGTTGTCCAGAAACCAGTTTCATCTCGCCATTTTCTACCGCTTCGATACGCCGCTCAATTTCTGTTTCCCAAATGGTCTTGAGTTCGGTTTCGGTGGGTTGCTCGACACTTAAAAGCAATACTTTTGCTAATTCCCTGCGTTCAACAAAAGGCAATTGCAAAGCTGCGGTTTTCATTTCGATAAGGCTCATAACTTATTGTGCCACAAAAATTATTTTTTGCAAACACCAAAGCCCTCACCCCAGCCCTTCCTCTGTGGGGTTTGGGAACAACTGCTGCATCAACCCTTTTTTAAGTTCTTTAAGCGCCCCGAGCTTCTGCTTTTGCGCGGTGATGAGGTTCTCGAGAGAAGAAAGGCAATCCGCAATTTTTTGCTGCTCGAGAAGAGAGGGAAGAAATAATTTGGTAACTCCCACATCAGACTGTCCTATTGTTGTCATTGTTGCCGTTTTCCCTCGAGCAATCAGTTGACTTCGTATAAATTCAGTTTTAAGTAAATAATGAGCAAAAATAGGCACGACAATTTTTTTGTTTGGTCTGAGTCGAATCAGATGTCCGTCAAAAGTAATATCGTCGGAGTGTCCCAAATAAATGTTTGAATGTGCTATTCCAGATTTTACCAATGAAGAGCGAGTAAAAAAATATCGCCGTTTTCTACTTTATTTTTTAGAAATTCATCTTTATTTATTTCAATCAGCGAGAGGTTATTTTCATTGATTGTTGAATCAATATACATATCCGAAACGTTTACTAATTTGTAGCCTTTTCCAACTTTTTTAGGGTCGTTAAAAATACCGTTGGACAAGCTAACCGCGCTTAATTGCAAAATCACTTTCTCTTCCCAGTCCCCCGAATCTTGAAACTCGAGAAAACGCATTTTTGGCACTGTTTCGCCTTCGCTTGGGAATAACTGCTGCATTAGCCCTTTTTTGTGTTCCTCGAGCGCCCCTAGCTTCTGGCTTTGGGCAGTTATTAGGTTCTCGAGGGAGGTAAGGCAATCGGCAATTTTTTGTTGCTTGGGAAGTGAGGGGATGAATAAATTCATTTCAGTAATCATTGGCATTCTTACTGAATCAACTGAATTTTTAGCACTTAACTGCATAACTCGATTATTGAAAGTCTCAGAAAAATACAAAAAAATAAATTTTCCGTTGATTTTCTTTTCAAAATCATAGATACAATACACCCTTTGGTGAAAATCAAATTTCCCATTGATATAGTGAAAATTTTTGCCAACTCCTACACCATCACCTGATGTCAAGATAGCCTCGCCGTCATATGAAAATGAATTTATACGTTCAACAGTTTGAGAACGTACAAAAAAAGGATATTTCCCATCATCTGCTTTGTTCTGAGTGTCCTTATTACCCGTTGTTACTTTCGCAAGCTCTCGTATTCTTTTCTCTTCCCACTCGAGGGCATCTTGAAATTCTGGAAAACGCAGTTTCGGCACGGTCATATTGCACCTTGGGTTATTGGTAATTGTGCCATCAGTTCGTGCAGTTTGGCTTGAATCAGTTTCTTGTCTGGTAGTTGTAATTGGTACTCGGCTACCAGTGTAGGCGATAAATGGCGCGAAAGGGCGTACTCTACGACTTCATCGTCTTTGTCTCGGCAGAGCAGTACGCCAATGCTTGGGTTCTCATGGGGTTTTTTGACATCTCTGTCCAGTGCCTCGAGATAAAAATTTAACTGCCCAAGATGCTCTGGGCTAAATTTCCCAATTTTAAGTTCAAACGCCATCAGTGCCGATAAACCACGGTGGTAAAACAGTAAATCTATGTAAAAGTCTTGATTGCCTACTTGCAAGCGGTACTCTTGCCCCATAAAAATAAAGTCTTTTCCTAACTCGAGGATAAAGGCTTTCATGTGCTGTATCAGGGCTTCTTGTAGGTTGTTTTCAGAGTGCGTTGGCGGTAAACCCAAGAATTCCAGTACATAACTGTCTTTGAAGATGCTGCCAATGGCTG
>JBEGTV010000288.1:0-4184 GCA_041179225.1 Deinococcota bacterium
GCATCCCAAAGTCCACGCCAAAAACGAATCGCCATGTCTTGGTCGCCCGCCATAACGGGAATAATTGGGCTGTTAGAACCAAGTAAATCAAACCCAAGATTTAAGAGGTTGGAGCGCATAAAATTGACGTTCTTCCACATGTTCTCGCGGTGATGCGGTTCTGAACGCATAATTCGCAGTGCCTCGAGAGCGGCGGCTACACTCGGGGCTGGCAATGCCGCATTAAAAATAAATGGACGACCTGTGTGCTTAATAAAATCCACGATGTCACGGTCTCCAGCCACAAAACCACCAACCGAAGCAAACGACTTAGAAAATGTTCCGACCACCAAATCCACTTGGTCTTCGATGCCAAAGTGAACATGCGCCCCTTCACCGCGAGGACCCAGCACCCCGTGGGCATGGGCATCATCACAGATCACTCGAGCGCCATATTTTTTTGCCACGGCTGCCACTTCATCCACTGTGCCAATATGCCCAGACATACTAAAAACGCCTTCGGTATAGACCAAACGCCCGCCGGGTTTACCAACATCGGCAGCCAACATCCGTTCTAAATCGGCGGCATCGTTGTGCTTAAAGCGCTTTAAGTTATCCCAAGCCCAACTTAAACGCGCCCCATCTATTAAACTGGCATGGTTTTCACGGTCAAAATACACAAGGTCATGCCGCGCCGCCAACGCCACCACACTGGTAGCACACGCCAAAAAACCTGCGCCAAAAATAATTGTGGCGGGTTTACCCAGAAACTCGGCGAGTTCTTCTTCAAAAATTTCGTGAATCTCGAGTGTGCCAGTCAAGAACCTCGAGCCTGTACAGCTTGTGCCGTATTGGTCAATGGCTTTTTTACTGGCTTCACGGATGCGTGGGTCTTGGGTCAGCCCAAGGTAATCGTTGCTGCCGGTTAGCACATATTCTTCGCCATCCACGACGACACTACCGCCACCGTGCTTTTGAATCGCTTTGAAATACGGGTATAAACCCGCCGCGATGGCTTCATCGGCTCGGTTGTATTTACGTGCTTTCTCGAAAGCGTCCACCATTTGTGTTGCTGTTTGCGTCATGAATCCCCCTAAATCTGGTTACTCGAGCGGTTTAGCTGTTCGAGCGTAATAGCATAAAGTATCACGGTTAAGGTACTCAAAATTAGGGTTATCTTGCACTCGAGAGTAGTGCCACCTTGCACTCGAGCCTAACGAGCGTTCCAGAACCGAACAATCAACCACGCGGCGAGGCTCAGCAGTGCTAACCCAAGAATAATACCAACCACCACGATTGCCCCACGAAAAACTGCCAGTAGAATCTCGAGAACTCGAGTTTGCGCCCACAGGCTGCGTGCTAAATTACTTTCTGACCAGAGGACAAAGCCAAGTGTACCCAAGAGCAGAACCCCGAATGCGGCTGCGCCAATGCCAGCCAAGAACCAACCAAGCGCCCTACCAAGCAGCGCAAACACAATCGTCATGGGAATACGCCAAGTTTGGCTGAGCGCATAAGCTCGTTTGGGAATGGCGGCTCGAGTGTCATGCAGCCACCAAGCTAATTTTGTGGCAACCGTGATTTTTTGGCTACCAAGGCGCTGTACCCCAACATCTTGTTTGGCTCGAGCTTCGCTGCGTTGGCTTTCCGTCCAGACCGCTTCTTGGGCAATCGGATGGGCATTTCTTGCAAAAAGTGCCAATTGGGTTTGGCAAGACTCGGCACTTTTGATAAACGCCTCACCGTTTTGTTGCGGCAGACTAAGAAGCTGTTTAATCAGCACCAAAGGCAGTACCGACCCCAAACTCGAGACTTTCTCAGCCCAAGTCTTACCTGTTGCCCCAAGGCTTTGTTCTAAACGCTTTTCGATGGCCCGCAGCGTTTCGAGTTGAGAAGGCATAGACAAGTCTAGCAAAGAATTACGAACCGACCACTGAATCAAGAAAAAACTGGTGTAAGCGCGGGTCATTGGTCAGTTCTGGATGAAAACTCGAGACCAGAAGCCTATCTTTTCGTGCCAAAACAATCTGATGCTCAAATTCGGCTAAAACTTCCACGCCCTGCCCGACCGACTCGAGAATTGGCGCTCGAATAAAAAGGGCTGGGAATGAAGACTCGAGATCTTTCACTTCTAGGGAGGTTTGGAAACTATCTACTTGTCTCCCAAAAGCATTGCGCTTGACCCGCATCTCGAGTAAACCCAGCCTTGGCTGTTCAGAACCAACAATCTCGGAGGCAAGCAAAATTGCCCCCGCACAAGTCGCAAAAATCGCCCCACCATTCTTGTAAAACTCGGTTAGCGCATCAATAAACCCATAATGAACCATCAGTTTACCAATGGTGGTACTTTCGCCACCCGGAAAAACAATGCCATCTAAGCCCTCGAGATGCTTAGGAAGGCGCACTTCTGTAATAGTGCAGCCCAGACTCTCGAGGATAATTCGATGTTCACGGAATGCGCCCTGTAAGGCTAAAACACCTATTTTCATATAATCCTTTCAGGAGGCGAAGGGCAAAAGGCGAAAGGCAAAGGGCAAAGGTTTTTACTTTCGCCTTTCGCCCGCTTCCTCACCAACCCCGTACAGCCATTTTTTCTTCTGGAGTTAATGCCACAACTTGAATGCCAACCATCGCTTCGCCTAGATTACGGCTAACTTGGGCAAGCATTTCTGGGTCGTTGTAATGGGTGGTGGCTTTGACAATCGCTTGGGCGCGTTTAATTGGGTCGCCGCTTTTGAAAATACCGCTACCGACAAAGACACCATCCATACCTAGCTGCATCATCAGGGCAGCATCGGCAGGGGTGGCAATTCCACCAGCCGCAAAGTTCGGCACAGGCAGTTTGCCATTTGCCCAGACATACCGCACCAATTCATACGGGGCTGCCATGTCACGAGCGGCTGCCATCAGTTCGTCTTCGCGCAGACCTTGAATTTTACGAATTTCACCAACAATTAAACGGGCATGGGTCACAGCCTCAACCACATCACCAGTCCCCGGTTCGCCTTTGGTACGAATCATGGCTGCACCTTCGCCAATGCGCCGCAGGGCTTCGCCAAGATTGCGGCTACCACAAACAAAAGGTACTTTGAAATCGTGTTTATTGACATGGTAAGCATTGTCAGCAGGGGTCAGAACTTCGGATTCATCAATAAAATCCACACCAAGGCTTTGCAGAATTTGCGCCTCGACAAAATGCCCAATGCGGCACTTTGCCATGACCGGAATTGTAACCGCTTCGATAATCCCAACAATCATGTCAGGGTCAGACATCCGCGCCACCCCACCGTCACGGCGAATATCGGCAGGGACTCGCTCGAGTGCCATAACTGCCGTTGCCCCAGCGTCCTCGGCAATACGGGCTTGGTCTGGCGTGACCACATCCATAATCACCCCGCCTTTGAACATTTCCGAGAAGCCAGTTTTAATTCTAAGTGTACCAGTTTCAGCAATTATCATAAGGCAGCCAGAATACTCGAGGGAAGAACGTAAACTCGAGAATTAGACTAGATGTGTAGACAGCTTTCATTCGAGCAGCAGATATGATGTGTCGCTCGAGGCAGAATAAGCGTTTTTACTCTAGGAAAATAAGCATCACCCTGCTACGATTATATCATGATGAACACCTTTGTTAATCCTTTTACAGATTTTGGATTTAAGAAAATCTTTGGTGAGGAAGCTAGTAAACCTCACTTGATTGATTTCCTGAATTCTATTTTACCAGAGGTTGCACAGATAAAGGATTTGAGTTTTAAGAACCCTGAGCAATTACCAAAAGGTGAAAATGACCGCAAAGCGATTTATGACATTTACTGCCAAGGGTTAAACGGCGAATACTTTATTGTTGAACTGCAAAAACTTAAGCAAAACTTTTTTAAGGATAGAACCCTTTTCTATGCAACCTTTCCGATTCAAGAGCAAGCGCAAAAAGGAGATTGGGATTATCGTCTTGCACCAGTGTACTGCATTGGAGTTCTAGGATTTACTTTTGATGATGAAAAAGTAGGTGCTAAACAAGTGGTGCATAAAGTTGAACTTAAAGACCAGGATAACCTTGTTTTCTGTGACAAACTCACGCTTATCTATCTCGAGATACCAAATTTTACTAAGCGTCTCGAGGAACTCAAAACACGACTTGATAAATGGCTTTTTTTCATTAAGAACTTAGAGGACTTACAAAGCATTCCCAAACTCTTAAGTGACAA
>JBEGTV010000289.1:0-4162 GCA_041179225.1 Deinococcota bacterium
AGGGCAGCGTAACCAATGCTGTTTTCTACTTCGGATTCTATCGTCATGTTGGCTTGTACGCCGCGTACCACGTCTGCACTAAACTTCTGACCAAGTTCTTGTACGGCTGCACTGAGACTGCCTTGGTCAATATCTGCCAGCACCACACACGCGCCTTCGATGAGTAAACGGATGGCTGTGGCGCGTCCAATCCCACCCGCACCACCTGTCACCAAGGCAATTTTTCCAGCCAAGGACTTGGCTTTGGGCATTCGTTGCAATTTGGCTTCCTCGAGCAACCAGTATTCGATGTCAAAAGCCTCTTGTTCGGGCAGTCCGACATAACTGCTGACCCGTTCAGCTTCGCGCATGACGTTAATGGCGTTTTGGTAATACTCAGCAGCAATTCTAGCGGTGGCTTTATCCTTGGCAAAAGTCAGCATTCCAACCCCAGCAATCAAGTACACCACCGCATTTGGGTCACGCATTTTCGGGGAGTTCGGATGTTTGCAACGCTCATAATAAGCACTGTAAAACTGACGGTAATTCTCGAGTTGTGCCTCGAGATTCACAACTTCATTTGCCTCGTTTAACTCGAGAACAAGCGGTGCGATTTTGGTGCGAAGAAAATGGTCTGGGCAACTTGTGCCAAGGGCGGCTAGACGCGCTAAGTCTGCACTACAGACAAACTCGAGAATGGCTGCATCATCCGAGAAATGCCCAATCTTTGGCTCGAGGTTGGAAATCTGACCGCGAATTTGTGGCAGGAGTATTTGGGCTACTGCACGGCGTTGTTCAAGAGAAAGTGGCTCGAGTTTCTGACCACCAAAAGCTGGTTTTTCGTGTGTCCCCAGCCAAGTGCTGCACTGATTGATAATCTCAAGGGTCACTTCATAACAACGCTTTGCATCGTTATCCCAAGTGAATAATCCATGCCCACCAAGAATGAGTCCCACCAAGTTTTTGTTTTGTGCGGCTGCCTCGAGTTTTAGCCCTAAGTCGTATCCGGGGCGTTGCCACGGCAACCAACCAATTTTACCGTTAAAAATTTCTTGGGTCAGGCGCTCGCCGTCTTTGCTTGCGGCTATGGCAATGATTGCATCGGAATGCACATGGTCAACGTGTTTGTACGGCACATACGCATGAAGTGGGGTGTCTATGCTGGCGGCTCGAGGATTGAGGTTAAAGGTGCAGTGTGGTAAAAACCCCACCATTTCATCTTCAAATTCTAAACCACGGTACTTGGTTTTTAGCGCCTCGAGTTTAGACATATAGAGGGTACTAAAGCCGTCCAAGCCGATGCTACCAAGGTCGCCGCCACTGCCTTTAACCCACAAGACTTCGACCTGTTCACCGCTTAATGGGTCGGTCTCGAGAACCTTGGCGCTGGTGTTGCCACCGCCGTAATTGGTGATGCGTTTATCTGAGCCGAGTAGGTTCGAGCGGTAACGCAGCAACTCAGGCTGGCTTAGGTTGGCGCTGTCTTGGTCATTCCAAAGGTTTTTTAATGCAGTCATTTCAACACCTCGAGTGTTAGGGTTTATATGCCATATTTAACAATTATCTAACAAAGATTAACACATATTTGTTTATTTTTGCAAATTTATCCTAAATCGGTGTAGAATAAAAATTCCTTATGTTGCCTACCGAACGTCGCCGTATCATCCTTGAGCAGATTCTTGTGGCTCGCACCATCCCCTTGAAAGACCTTGCCCATGCTTTGGCAGTCCACGAAGTCACGATTCGTCGTGACCTGAGCGAGCTTGAACGCGAAGGATTGATTGAAGTTGTGCGTGGTGGCGCAAGAATTCTCGAGCAAGCCCAAGCCGATATTGCCTATGAAATGCGAGCCAACCGCGAACTCTTTGCTAAACAAGCGATTGCCAAAGAAGCGATTAAACTTGTCCAAGACGGTGATACCATCGCCCTTGATGCCAGCACCACCAGTCTTGAAGTGGCGAGGGCATTGGCAAACCGAGGGCGAGTTCATGTCTTGGTCAGTGGTTTGGAAGCCGCTAATGTCTTGGCTGCCAGCAAAACCCCATTTACTGTGCTTGGTGGCACATTTAACCCTGTGGCTCGAGGTTTTTCTGGTCCAATTACCGAACTGGTGCTGGGCAAACTTCATCCCGACAAGGTTTTTTTCTCGGTTAAGGGTTTGTCGCTTAAAGCTGGATTGACCGATGCCAGCCTGATTGAAGCCGAAGTCAAAACCCGTTTGATTCAAAGTTCCAAATCGGCAATTGCGTTGGTGGATCATTCTAAATTTGGTGCAACCGCTTTTACCACGATTATAGACTTGCAAGAACTCGACAGCCTGATTACCGATAAAGACCCCGATGCCAACACCAAAAAATGGTTGCTGGGTAGTGGACTGAAACTGATTGTCGCAAAGTAAACTTTTGTCGCTTTGGTCTGAGAATACAAAAGTATTTTCTCTAACAGGGCGACCACAAGGGTCGCACCCTACAAAACACCGTTTTTTTGTAGGGGAGGGTCTTGTACCCTCCCAGTATTTCACCGATTTAATTTCAGTAAAACCACACTGTAAACTCATTGCAACTCCACTGGCAGCAACTCGAGCCAGCGCTGTTTATAGGCTGCTAAACCACTGACTGAAGCGGCTGTTACGGCTTCTCGAGGTAATGGATTTGGTGGATTTTGCCAATTGGTAAGTAAAAACGCGCCTTGGGTTGTTCCTGTGCTTTGGCTCGAGACAAAAACCGTTTGTTCTGGACGCAAAGCAGCCAAAAGCAAAGCAATAAATGGGTTTCGGGTTGCGCTGCCCTCGAGAAAAATACTTGATTTTGAACCCAACCAAGTTAGTTGTAAATCTATTCGCAATGCCACATAAAGACTGGCTAGGGCATAACGAATCGGTGGATGTTCCAGGCGAGTTGGAAAATAGCGCAATTGGGCTTCTGGGATGATAAAAACTTGTTCTTGCAGCACAAATTCCACATCTGCCCAAGTGCTAATCACAGGCGCTGTTGTCTCGAGTATCGTTTCAAATTCGCGTCCGCCCATAAACCGTGCAGTTGGTACAATCTGCCCAAGCACATTGCTATTACAAAGCATGTCGCGCTGCTCGAGTAGATCCTCTGTCTGCCCACCCAGCACCATGCTAATCACCCAAGTTCCAGTGCTGACCACAGTTGCATTTGGGTTTTTTAAGTACGGGACTAAACTGGCGTTGCTGTCGTGAACGCCGCAATAAACATTGCAATCAAAGCCGAGTAAAGCTGCCAAGCTCGGCTCGAGCCTACCCAGCACTTGCCAAGCTGGAATAATTGGTGGGAATTTATCAAACCAATTCTGTTCAAGCACCAAGCTCGAGAATGTTTGGCTGTACGGATTCCAAAGGTCGGTGTGACAGCCTAAACTGCTGACTTCTGAAGCCTTGACACCAGATAACTTAAAAGCCCAAAATTGCGGGTAGAGCAGAATTGTATCGGCTTTGGCAAATTCTTGTGGGAAATGTTGCTGCTGCCAGTACAACTGACGACCCAAGTTTAGACCATTCGGTAAATCGGGCGAAGCGGTTTCTAAAAAATCTGGACGTGGATAATCATGCAGCCCCTCGAGCGGTGTTTCGTAATCCAGCACTGGTAAAACCAAGTCTTGCCCAGACAGCAAAGCCGCCGTTGCTCCGTGGGCGACAACCATAATGGCTGTGGGTTGTAAGTCTTTAATCTCGAGTAAACACGTTTTTAACCACTGCCAGAGCATGTCGGTGTTGGCATGAGGATACACACCCGTTTGCACAACCGCATTGGCTTTACTTTTTTGCCAAATTACCAGTCCAGCCCCGTCTAAAACCAATAGTTTTGCATTGGTTTTGCCAAGGTCAAAGACCACCAGATGTTGTGCCACTAACGTTTTCCTATTCGCAGAATTTTCTTAAAAAGTGGTGGCAAGGCAATTGCGCCAATTAAAAGCCCACCAATAAAAATCCCAGCCACAATACCCGGAACATTCATTAGGGCTAAACCAAAGGAAATCATGCCAAGCAGCAGCACCGCCAGCACCACACCAAGCATTGAACCGGTACCACCCGCAATGCCAATTCCGCTCAGCACCACCATCGTAATCACATCAAGTTCCCAACCTTGGGCGATATTCGGACGGGTACTCGAGATGCGAGACGTTAAAAAGGCAGCCGCTAAACCCGCAAAAGTACCTG
>JBEGTV010000290.1:0-4159 GCA_041179225.1 Deinococcota bacterium
AACTCCTACCCAACCAGTGCCGTAGATGCAATTTTTACCAGTAATCATGATCTCGAGCGCATGAACTTCTTTAACGCTGGGCGTTACCGCAGTGCTGCCGCATTACTTTTAACCTTACCGGGAACACCATTTATTTATTACGGCGAAGAAATTGGCTTACCCAATGCTGCGACCAGCAGGGACGAAGCTAAACGCACCCCCATGCGTTGGAGCAACGCAGCTTACGGCGGTTTCTCGAGTGTGCAACCGTGGCAACTCTTTAGTAGTGTAGATGAAGGCATCAATGTGGCTTCGCAACAAAAAGCTGGCAGTTTATGGACACTGTACAAGAATTTAATTCAGATTCGTCAAGCCAACCCTGCCTTGCGAATTGGTGGCTATGAACCTCTGATTACAGGAAATGACCGTGTTTTTGGGTTCACCAGAATTTTTGAAAAACAAAAAATTGTGGTGCTGATCAACTTAGATTCCGACCCTCAAGCTACTAGGCTTAAAACCAAAGGCACATCACTCGAGGCTGGTGGAGCGGTGCGGGAACTGACTCTTAACAAAACCTTAACAGCCCTTAAAAACGATTACCGAATCAATCTTGCGCCTTATGGGTTTGTGCTGCTCGAGGTCAAATAGAATCTTTTTGTAGTAGAAAGTAACCTCAGAAATTAAGCTCAAAGCTAGAATGCTCTACAATACCAAACGGAGGTAATGAAATGAAAAAATTATGGATTGGTGGCTTAGGATTAGCAGCGTTGCTGGCAGGATTCGGTCAGGCACAAACCAAAACCCTTCAATTTTTTAATTGGTCTGAGTATGTTGATCAAAAAGTAATTAAGGCATTTGAAAAGCAATTTGCTGTTCGGGTGAATCAGAGTTATTACGAATCCAACGAGGATTTACTAGCGAAATTAAAACAAGGCGGCACAAAACAATACGATGTGATTGTTCCAAGTGGTTACGTGATTGGGGCGATGATTAAACAAAATTTATTGCGTCCACTTGACCTTAAACTGATTCCGAATCGCAAAAACTTAGGGGGTAAGTTTTTAACCCCAGAATTTGATTCTAAAGGACAATTCACCGCCGCTTATTTTTGGGGAACAACCGGAGTTGGCTACCGCAAAGATAAACTCCCCAAGAACTTTGATCCAAGCTGGGCATTGTTTTTTGATCCTAAAAAAATTCCAGGTCCATTTCAATTGCTCGATGACCCAAGACCCACAATAGGTGCAGCCCTGAAATACTTAGGTAAGTCGTACAACACCACCAGTGCCACAGATTTGCGAGCAGCCTTAGAGGTTTTACGCACAGCTAAAACCAAATCGGTGGGTTTTGGCGGTAGCCCCGATGCCAAACAAAAACTCTTAAGTGGACAAGTGGTCATGGCAATTATGTACAACGCCGAAGCTGTGCGAGCTTCCGAGGAAGACCCAAATGTGGGTTACTTTATTCCTAAAGAAGGCTCAGAAATTTGGGTGGATAGCCTAGCCATTCCTAAAGATGCCCCAAATTGGCAACTTGCCCATACCTTCATTAATTACTTACTCGATGCCAAAGTTGCAGCCCAAAATTCTAATGGTACACAAGCCAGTACACCCGTGGATGCCGCCCGACCCTTTTTAGATAAGTCACGTCTCAATAACCCCGCTATTTACCCAAGCTCAAAAACCCTTGCTACCCTCGAGTATACACAAGATATGGGTGTGAATCAGCGTTTATACGACACTGTTTGGACGCAATTAAAAGCCAGATAATCATGCGTGAAGACCTCGAGAATGTGGCTATTCTTGCAGGTGTGACGGTTGTTTTCTTGGTTGTCACAGCGATCCTTACCTTGGTTTTAGGACGACTCGAACTGACTTGGGCATTAACCAAAGGTTTTCTACTTCTTTGGTTAATGCTTTTGGTGATTAGCGAAGTTCACAATTTTTTCTTAAGGCTGATTCGAGCCAATGTGCATAACAAATATGAATTGTTTGTTGGTTCTAATGTATTGGTGGTGATGGTTTTTTGTCTGGTTTGGACAGCCTTTAATGTGCTTCAAGTTCTGGGGCAAACCATGGGTTTAGGCTGGCTGACAACAGGCATCATTTACTTTCTAGGTTTGGTCTCGAGTTGGATTGGTTTTGGGGTGGTCACAACAATTTACAATGGCACGCTTTATCAGATGCTAGGACTTTTTGTAACTGCTTTTTCATACGTGATTTTTTGCATTTTCCCAAATTTTGCCACCCAATTATTTGGCTGGTTCTTTGGTCTTTTCTAGTAATGCCGCTAAGCCCTTCACGGCACTGCTCGAGACTCGTAAATCGGCAAAGTGAGAAAGCGGAGTTATATCTGGGTTGACTTCAATTAGAAACGCCCCGTTTTCTTTGGCTATTCGCCCAAGGCTGGCGGCAGGTTCAACTAGACTGCTTGTGCCAACCACGAGGGCAACATCGCAGGTTTCAAAGGCATTCCAAGCCGACTCGAGAATCAGCCGAGGCAGCATCTCGCCAAACCAAACCATATTCGGACGCATTCTCGAGCCGCATTTTTTGCACTGCGGCGGCGGAATAAAATCTGGCTCGAGGTCTTCTAATGCCTTGCAGGATTCACACCGTGCCGAAACGATATTGCCATGTAACTCGAGAACACGTTGCGAACCCGCCCTCTGATGCAGCCGATCCACATTTTGAGTCACTAAGGTAAGATTCTTGGATGTCTCGAGACCAGCTAATAACATATGTGCAGTGTTGGGTTTAGCTGCACTGCACGTTGCAAAGCGGTCTTTGTACCAATCCCAGACCAGTTTTGGGTCATTGTCATACGCCCTTGGACTTGCCAGTTCATGCGCCGAGAATTTTGCCCAGTAACCCGTTTGAGCATCCCGAAAGGTTGGAATGCCGCTTTCGGCACTGATGCCCGCGCCAGTTAGGACAGCAATTGTGCGAGCCGAAAATAATTTTTCTTGGGCAGTTTTGAGCTTCATAGCCGCAGTGTACTGAATTTAACCAGATGCACCATCAGCCAATTGTCGTAGACGAATCATAGATGCCTAACTTGCAATATGTTGCAAGTTCATCTTGTCCATGCTACACTCTGTTTGCGGTTGAGAGTCCTGTCCTTCATGGGGCGCGGAAACATGGTTTTCCCTCGGCTGCATTTTTATTTATGCACTTACTTTACGTTGACGAATCTGGACATGCCGATGAAGTAACACAAAAATACTTTATTATGGTTGGGGTTTCGTTTTTTGAAAAACAAACGTATTGGGTTGCTAACGAACTTGACGCAATTGCTGCCCGATTTAATCCTGCTGATCCATTTTCGATTGAACTGCACGGTTCGCCCATGAAACAAGGAAAAGGGATTTGGAAAGGTGTTGCTGGTCATGCTCGAGCCGAGGCTTTCAAGGATGCTCTGAATGTTCTTGTTAAAAGCCACAAAACCAATCGCTTATTTGGGATTGCGCTTGAAAAAGCTGCCGTTTACCCTCAAGACCCCGTGCAATACGCATTTGAACAGCTACTTAGCCGTTTTGATCATTATTTGATGCGTCTACACAAAAAAAATGATTCTCAACGAGGACTGGTTATTCTCGATAAGTCTACTCATGAACGTACTCTACAGAATTTAGCGACGACGTTTCGGACAATTGGACACACTACGGGCGTTCTACGCAATCTTTCTGAAGTACCCTTGTTTTTAGATTCAAAAGCATCACGTTTGATTCAATTGGCAGATTTGGTTGCTTATGCGATGTTTCGGCATTTTGAAAAAGGGGATTCTGATTTGTATAACGTTATAGAACCCCGATTTGACCAAGATGCTGGAATTGTTCATGGATTACATATAAGGACACTATAATTCATTATGAAAAGAGTCATTGTTGCCTTTGGCACTCGTCCTGAAGCCACCAAAATGGCACCTGTTATCTTTGGTTTACGCCAGCAAGAAGGGATTAAAACCATCGTCTTATCCACTGGTCAGCATAAAGAACAATTGCTGGATGGCTTAAGGATTTTTGGCATCACCCCAGATATTGATTTAGCGGTGATGACCGAGCGCCAAACACTGGCAACGCTCATGGGTAAAATTGTGCCTCTGGCAGCCGAGAAATTGCGTGAATTAAAAGCCGATTATGTGCTGGTGCATGGCGATACCCTGACCAGTTTTGCGGTTT
>JBEGTV010000291.1:0-4157 GCA_041179225.1 Deinococcota bacterium
TTTTCCGGGTACGGTCACGATTGAATTGGTTGAACGTGTTCCTTTAGCGGTTTGGAAGCGCTTGGGTCAAAGCGATGTGATTGCCGAAGATGGTGTGATTTTACCAACTGGCAGCGCTAAATTGGTTCTCGAGGGTGAAAGCCAAAAGTATTTTGCACAAGCGTTGTTGGTGGCTCGCACCGCTAAGGAAATGGGCGCAGTTCGGGTTAAATTTGATTCTAATGGTTTTTTGGTGGTTTTCAAGAATGCCGAAATTTGGGCGCAAACCCATGACAGTTTGCTGAAATATGGGGAAAGTGTCAGAATGATGGTTATGCAATCCCAATCGGCGCTGATTAGGCAATCCCAAACCAAACGGGTCAATGTGTATTCATGGGGGGTGAGTGTTCAATGACTGCCCCTAGAATTACAGAGAGTCGTTTAATTGTTGGCTTAGACATCGGTAGTACCAAAATCACCACGGTTATCGGTGAGGTTGGGTCTGATAACATCCTTGATATTATTGGCGAAGGCACAGTCCCATCCGAAGGCTTAAAGCGCGGTGTGGTGGTCAATCTCGAGCGAGCCACTGCCAGTATTCGGGCTGCCATTAGTGCCGCCGAACGAGTGGCGGGGGCATCGGTGCGCGATGTCTATGTTGGTGTGGCTGGCGGGCATTTAAGTGCGCTGACCAGTCATGGTTTAGCGGCGATTCGGCGTGGACAACAAATTGCGCGTTCAGATATAGACAGGGCGGTTGAAAACGCTCGGGCTGTGCCGTTAGACCCCAACCGCGAAGTAATTCATGTCTTGCCTCAAGAGTACACGGTAGATGGTCAAGAAGGCATCAAGAACCCTTTGGGAATGCACGGCGTTCGACTCGAGGTGGATGTCCATATTGTAACAGGTGCTCAGGGACCGCTTGCTAATTTACGCCATTGTGTTTCTCAAGCGGGGGTTCATGTCAATGGTTTGGTTTTACAAGGCTATGCCAGTGGTCTGAGTACCCTCGAGCCAGTTGAAGAGGACACCACCACCGTTTTAATTGACATAGGCGGCGGCACAACCGATGTGGCGGTCTTCAGGCGCGGGAACTTGGCGCACAGTGCCGTCTTGCCGCTCGGTGGCGAACATGTGACCCAAGACCTCGCTCAAATCCTGAAAATTCCAGCCGATGAAGCCGAACGGGTCAAAAAGAAATACGGCAGTGCTGTCCCAGAACTTGCTGACCCTGAACTGAATTTAGAATTAACCCAAAATGGGGTTGTGCCAAGTGTCTCGGCATACGATTTAAGCCGCATTATCAAGCCTCGAGTTGCCGAGATTTTTAATCTGGCTCGAGCCGAAATAGACAGCGTTCTAGGACCAGTTGAACTAATTGCAGGTGGTGTGGTTTTAACGGGGGGTACTGCCCTGATGCGTGGGGTGGTCGAACTTGCCCGTGAACGCTTTAAGTTACCTGTTCGCATCGGTAAACCGCGCCCAGTAGCGGGCGGCTTAAATAGCTTAATTGGCACGCCAACCCATGCGACCGTGGTTGGACTTATTTGGTACGGTATGGAACACGGCTCTGGAAGCGGTGCAATTCGGGCTGATGTGGTGGATTCACAACCCGAAGAAGTTTATAGCCCAGCCATCCCAGAAACTCCGAGACTCGAGACGCTGCCCCAACCGCGTTTAGGGACTGAACCGCGCTTAGAACGCGCTGAAGGCACACTCGAGACTGTTCAAGAACGCGAACGGTTTGCCACCAACGACAAACCGGGTTTAATGGACAGAATTCGCGGATTTTTTAAGGACTGGTTTTAATGTGTATACCCCAATTTTTTGATAGTATTTCAACCCGCGCTAGGGTAGCCTCGCGCCCGGGAGGCATAACGTGTTAGGAGCAAAGATTCGGGTGGTCGGCTTAGGTGGCGCTGGTAATAACGCTGTTAATCGCATGATCGAAAACGGTTTAGATGGCGTGGAATTTATCGCGGGCAACACCGATGCACAAGTGCTTTCTAAAAGCCACGCCGAATACCGCATTCAAATGGGCGACAGAATCACCCGTGGCTTAGGGGCTGGAGCAGACCCAGAAGTCGGTGAAAAAGCCGCCGAGGAAGACCGCGAAACAATCAAAGAACACCTTTCGGACACTGACCTTGTGTTTATTACCGCAGGGATGGGTGGCGGGACAGGAACTGGAAGTGCGCCTGTGGTTGCCGAAATTGCTCGAGAAATGGGCATTTTAACGATTGCGATTGTCACCCGACCATTTCGTTTTGAAGGACCAAAACGCCAACGGGTTGCCGAAGACGGAATTAAAAAACTCCAAGAGCGCGTGGACGGCATGATTATTGTCAACAACGAGAAACTAATCCAAGCCACTGACAAAAAAGTTTCCTTAAAAGACGCTTTTTTACTGGCAGACCGAGTGCTTTATTACGGCATCAAGGGAATCTCGGATGTGATTAACTCGAGCGGCATGATTAACGTTGATTTTGCTGATGTCAAAAATCAACTTAAAGACGCGGGTAGTGTCTTGATGGGCATTGGCGCTGGGCATGGCGACAACTTAATCGAAGATGCGGTTAAAAGCGCGATTCACTCGCCTTTGCTTGAGCGTTCTATCGAAGGTGCAAAGAAAATTTTGATTAATATTACTGGACACGAAGAAAAAGTCACTTTGTCAGATACCTATGAAATTGTCAACCGGATCACCGAGGCAACTGGCTTTGACCAAAACACCGTCGAAGTGCTGTTTGGTGTGGCTTACGACGAACATGCTGGCGATGAAATCCGTGTGACTGTGGTTGCCAGTGGTTTTAACGACACCCCGGGACTGGGTAACTTTATTCGCAACGGGCAGCAATCACCGCTTAGCCAACCATTTCCAAGTATTCCAAGCCCAAATAATTCTCCAGATATTTACGAAATACCCACTTTTTTGCGCTGGCAAGATAAAGACGGAAAACGATAAAAATGCTAAGCCCCTCGAGACTCGAGGGGCTTTTGCTAAGAGGTAAACAGGTAATACCAACTTTAGGTAGATAGTATTGCTTGATTCCAAACAGTGTTTTTGACGACATATACTTGATTATCGGATTCGAGATTATCTAAATAGATTTGGTATAATGGCTTAGCTGGTTCGTTCTAGGCGCAATAAGCTCTCGAGTCGCTCCACCAGATTAAGTTTAGAGAGTGTTCTCATACGACGATGTGCGCCTTCGGTACGAACTTCGGCTTCTATGGTTTGGGCTTGAGCGGTGAACTCGAGGGCAATCGCATATTGAGCCAAGCCTTTGTGGGCTTGGGCGAGGGCATAACAAATTTTGGCTTCCAGTCCGCGCATTTTGGCGGCGCTTGCAATTTCGAGCGCAAGACTTGCAGTTTCTTGTGCTTGATTGTTCTTGTTTTGTGCCAGTTGAATTTGGCTTTGCATTAGTAAGCATTGAGCTTCGCCTTCGGCAATACCAAGAGCGCGTACAATCTCGAGGCATTGACTGACTTCTGATTGGGCTTCTTCTACGTTTTTTAAGCCAATCAGGGTTTCAATTCGGTTGACCCGATTGCGGAGTTGTAATTCCTCGAGTCCGAGTTCTTGGCAAAGGGCTTGTGATTCTTCGATAAGCCTTAAGCTGTCTGAAAATTGGGATAATCCATTTGAGGCTAAGGCAGCATTGGATAACCCAATAGCCTCACGAACTCTGTCGCCTGTGTTGGCAGCTTGCTGAACAGCTTCGTGGGCGTACTCAAGCGATGTTAAATTTTGTCCGAGTTGATGGTAGATGACACTGATGTTATTTAAGCAAGCACTGATTTGAGCCGAATCTTGTAAGTGAAGACTGATGCGGTAGGCTTCGTTGACCAAACCAACAGCCCGTTCTAAATCACCGAACCAATTATGAACTCCTGCTAGTAAATTTAAGCAATCACGTTCAAGAACCTGATTCTGCTGGGCTTGGGCTATTTCAAGGGCTTGGGTCAGCATTTCTAGGCTTTGTTCGGGTTGTCCTGTTGTAATTTGACAATGGGCAAGAGAACGCAGTGCCATACCTTGTCCGAGTTGGTTATTATCCATTTCAGCCAGTTCAAGGGCTTGACGACTAAGCGTCTGACAAGCCTTACGGTCAGTGTGGCGTAATTGCCAAGCCGTATGATTGAGTTCTTGAATTTGGCTTTGATTACTCATG
>JBEGTV010000292.1:0-4131 GCA_041179225.1 Deinococcota bacterium
ACTCTTGGTCAAAAATTTGTTAAACTCTGGTTAGTACAATGTTGATTGTCATTCCAGATTTGCACGGACGCGCTGATCTTCTCGAGGCGGCGGTTCGCTATTACCCCAGTGATACCCAATTTATTTTCCTTGGGGACGCAATTGACCGAGGTCCAGACTCCAGAGGTTGTGTACGTCAATTACTAGAACTCAGCGATGCTGGACGGATGACTTTATTGCGTGGTAATCACGAAAGTATGCTTTCCACGGCTGCCGAGTATGACCGTCTTGCCCAAGAACTCGGTGATGCCAACATGCTGAAAATGGCTCGAGAAGAATTTGTGAATTGGCAACGTAACGGTGGCAATGCGCTTTTTAGAGAGTACGGTTTTTTTGGACCCGGTAATGTTCCCGATGATTTACTCGAGTTTATCAGACGCACCCGTTTAGCTTTCGAGAGCCATAATCATTATTTGTGTTCTCATGCCGCGCCACCTGTTTTACTTGACCGGTATCAAACTGTGGCAGATTCGATGCTTTGGGCGCGTCCTAACGAGGGTCCTTTTCAAATGGATAAGCATTTGATTGGTAGTATTCACGGACATACTCCACTAGCAGTGCCAACATGGGTCGAAAAGCATTTGTACATAGACCTTGGAGCAGTCTTTAGTGGCAACCTCTGTACCGTTAATCTGGACACCCTTGAGACAATTGTGTTGCGTGGTTCGGGTGGTGTTGGACGCGAAGCGCTTTTAGAACTTGCTTCAGACGAAGATGGCTTGGTGCGCGAACAACCGTTTAGAATCGTAGAAATATAAAAAGCGCAAAGTGTAAGCCTTGCGCTTCTCGAGAACGTGTTATTTAGTTCGTTATTTGCTTGGTTCGTCTGCCACTTCGCCGACCACACCTGGGGCAACCCAACTCATGGTGTTGAGTTCTAGGATGCTGGCGGCTCGACCTGCTGGAATGCGTAAAATGCCTTTGCGGTCACGAATTGGTCCTGTGAACGGATGAAATGTTGGTTTTGCGGCTGACATTTTCTTTTCTAAGTCAAGAATGCGGTTGTACACCGAAACGGTTTGTGAACCAACTTTCATTGTCGCTTTCTTCAGGGCATCCACGTATTTAGGGTTAATCGTCATGGTTTCTTCTGCGCCAAGTTCCACAGCTTTTTCTTTCAGTAACCACCAGTAATCCACATTTTGCAAGTTCTTAGTGGTGTACGCGCCACTAAGCACTTTTTTGAGGATGTCAATATAAATTTTTTCCCAGTGAACAATCTGCCCCGAAACCACATGATCTGGTGCAAATTTATACATTGGGCTGTAATGCCCAAAGCTAGGAATGCCCTTGCGACCAGCCACTTGTACGACTGTTGCTGTGTCTTCGGTGAATGCAAGTAGATCGTTACCTTCGGCAATCAGGGCTTCGGCAGCTTCTTTGGCTTTAGCAGGGTCAAACCAAGCGTTAATCCATTTGACATTGACCACGGCTTTAGGATTGGCTGCTCTTGCACCCAAAGCAAAAGCACTAATGTGGCGTTTAAGTTCTGGAATAGGGAAAGCTGCCACATAGCCAAGTTTACCTGTCTTAGACAGCGCTCCAGCCATCAAACCATTCAAATAATAGACTTCGTAAAAATCTGCCATGTAGGTGAGCATATTTGGCGCACGCTTGAAACCCGAAGCATGAGCAAAAATCACATCTGGGTACTTATTGGCAGCTTCTAAAGTCTGATCCATGTAACCAAAGCTGGTGGTAAAAATCACTTTGCAACCCTGAGTCACCAAGCGATCAATGGTTGGTAGTGCATTGCCTTCTGGAACACTCTCGACGTATCTGGTCTCGAGATTTGGAATGGCTTTTTCGGTCAGTACGCGCCCTTGATTGTGGGCATATGTCCATCCAATATCGCCAATTGGTCCGATATAAGTAAAACACGCCATGAGTTTTTTGTCTTGCGCCGAAGCCATCATTGACACAGCCAATGCCGCCGCCGCTAATCCAACCAATCCTTTTTTCATACATCCTCCTAGAATAACTCCGAAGATGGAGCTTAAAGCGTATTCTAACTTGTTCAACTGCACAACGCAAAGTGGACAGATGACACAAATTTCAAGAACACTTTGCAAAATTAGCCAGAAAAACAAGTATTAATAAAATTCAAGATACAGGTACAGACAGAAAATTCCAATTAGACAATTCAAAATGATCAAATTGCACGAACTGACCCGATTGCAAGTCAATACCATGCTACGATAGTTCATGATCGAACAACTTAAGAAAAAACTGGTTCAACTCGAGCTAGACGGTATTTGGATCGCTAAACCCGAAAATATTCGGTACTTATCTGGTTTTACTACCCCAAAAGATGCCAAATTACTGGTCACCCAAAACGAAATATATCTCTACACTGACCCTCGGTACACCGTTCAAGCCAAAAAAGAAGCACTTGTCCCATTTCATATTGCTCGTTTTGAAGCGGTATACGAACATGCTAAGCAATTCACCATAGGTAAAAAAATTGGATTTGAAGCCGATGCCGTGCTGTACTCGAGTTACGAAGCCCTATCCGAATACCTTGGCGCAAATTTACAAAGTGTGACCGATGTCATCGAACCTATGAGAATCAGTAAGAATACCAATGAAGTGAGTAACATCCACAAAGCCGCGCAGATTGCCGATGCCGCACTCGAGGCAATGCTACCCAAATTAGAAGCAGGCATCACAGAACGCGACTTTGCCCTCGAGCTAGAATTTGAAATGCGAAAACGTGGCGCGGACAGTGCCGCCTTTGAAATTATTGTTGCCAGTGGAGAACGCAGTGCCATGCCTCACGGTACAGCCAGTTCTCGAGCCATGCAAAACGGAGATTTAGTGACCATAGATTGGGGCGCAGCCTTAAATGGGTATCATTCTGACTGCACCAGAGCCTACCCAATCGGTGAAATCTCCGAAGCCTTAAAGCACATGTACAACGCGGTACTCGAAGCGAATTTGTTGGCAATTGAACACGTTAAAGCAGGTGTGGGTTGCAAAGAACTCGATACCATTGCCCGTGACTACCTGAAAACCCAAGGGTACGACGAAGCCTTTGCTCACAGCCTCGGGCATGGCGTTGGACTTGCGATTCATGAAGCCCCAACTTTATCGCAACGAGCCGAAGACAACGCGGTACTCGAGACTGGCACAATTGTGACGATAGAACCGGGTGTGTACCTTGAAGGCATTGGCGGGGTACGGATAGAGGATTTGCTGCTTGTTACAGAAAATGGTTGTGAAATCCTGACTGGGTTGCCCAAACCACGCTTGTAATCTGCCACTTGCAATGAACGACTCGAGTGCGTAGTCTATAGCGACGTATGAGTCAAGTAGAATCTGGTGAAAAAAAGATTGCTGTTACATTCCCAGCCAACGTTGCTCCAACTCTATGCAATGTTTTTGGCGCTTCTCGAGTATCTGAATCAATCGTTATAGATTTCGGTTTTGTCAATCCAAATGCGTTAAAAATACTCCAAAAGGCAACAGATGACTCTCTTGACTTAGTAGAAGCTGTTCAGGTGAGTAAAATCACTATAGAAGCCAGTGAACTAGATAGATTAATAACAGCCTTAGAGCAAATACAAAAGGAAATGAAATCATGATTGCTGATATGGTTGTTCCAGAAAAGCCGAATAATATTGTGATGTTTGTGCCAATACAAGAATCACCTAAACCCGTTCGAGAATTAAATTCCATACAACAACGATTAAGCAAAAAAGCCTTCACTAACTTAAGAGAAACGGTTTTATTCTTATATCAAGAGAATGTCAGACTTCGTGTATTACATGAACAAGACTTTCAAGCTGATGTTTGGGTTGGAGCGCCAGCACCGAACAGAATATACCATGTTATGACAAGTCCTGTTGAATTCGTACCTTACTTTTCCACAGCCGAATTCGAGGATTGACCATGCCTGTACAGCTCGAACCTTGGTATCATCAGACCGCAGATACCGAAATTGACCAAGGCGATATTTTCCAAAATCTAAGATTGAATCAGTGGGCGAACGGATTTGCCGAAGAAACAATGATTCAAGAGTATATTGCGAATGTAGTTGTTGTTTCACATTCTTGTGACATTGTGAGCAATAACAGTCAGTCCGGTATACCA
>JBEGTV010000293.1:0-4125 GCA_041179225.1 Deinococcota bacterium
CACAAATCCCTTTTGGTCTGCAATTTGGGTATGGTGTGGGCTTACAAATCAACCTTGGTTTTGGTGGTTTTCAACTCCCTGCAATTCGCTTAGATTACGGTTGGAGCGCTTGGAATCCCGGTGGTAAGTTTTACTTTAGACTGGGCTTCCCGTTCTAAAAACACAGCGCAAAAAAGACGAAGGCAATAAGCCTTCGTCTTTTTTATAGCCGCCTCAAAGCTCAGGACTCAAGTTCAATTCGCGCAGTTTCAGCAGATGTCCTCGAGCCTCGAGTAAACCCATGTCCTCTAAGGTTTTCATGGCACGTTCCGCCACGGGTAAATTAATCTCTGAAGCATTCCAACTGGCGGTCAGTTGGGCAAGGTCTTGCAGCACACTTTTTTGGCTTTCGGTAAAGAACATTTTTGCTATTTGGCTCGAGGCGGCAAAAACTGGTGGTTTTGCGTCCAGCACACTGACTCGTACCACAGCGAGGAGTTCCATAAAGGTCTGGTCGGCTGCCATACGAACTTTCGGGTCGAGTTTCATGGTCTTAGCCTACCAAAATAGGGTGTTGTCTCGTCTAGCTACCAAAATAGGGTGTTGTATCGTTTAGCCTACTAAAATACAGTAGTATTTTACTAATGAAATCGTCTCTTGGTGTTTTGGTCTGTCATGGTTTTACAGCCCAACCGAAAACTGTAGATTATATTGCGCCGTTTCTTGAAAAAGCTGGTTTGCCCTTTGAAATTCCTGTGCTGCGTGGACATGGCACAGTCTGGACGGATTTACGGGGGGTGCAGTGGGGGGATTGGCTCACGGATGCCTTAGCCGCTTATGCCCGTCTCGAGACGCAGTGTGAGCAAGTGGCAGTGGTTGGGCATAGCATGGGCGGTTTGGTGGCGGCTCAAATTGCGGTTCAAAAATCAGTCTCGAGTTTAGTGCTGGTTGCCCCTGCCTTAAAATTTGCCAGTCCGCTCGCGCCTTTTGTGGGTTTGTTACAAAGTGTGGTTAAGGATTTCAAAGGTGACGGTTCTTCTATTTTAGACCCAGTTTTACGGCTTCAAGCCGAAGCCCAAAATATCACTTATCAGCAGTTCCCGACGGCTGCTTTTGGCGAACTCTATAAAATGGCTGGGCAGACCACAAAAATTCTAGGCAATATCAATACCCCAACCTTAATTCTGCATTCCTTAAAAGATACGGTGATTCCACCTGCGGCGGCTGACCTTGCCTTAGAAAAAATTAGTAGTGCCACCAAACGCATTCGTTGGTTACAAAATTGCAATCACGAGGTTTTCTGGGATGCCGAACGTGACACTATCTGTGAAGAAATTACCAAGTTTATGCTCGAGATGAGAAAGGGCTAGGAGGAAAGAGAAAAGAGAAAGGTTGTTTTTCCCTTTAACCCTTTTTATCGCCCGACCAGAATCACATTAAGCGGCAATTCGCGGTTGCCTTGCAAACCAAGTAAAAACGAGAGTTCATCATCAAAAAAGGTACTGATAGACCGCACCGATAAACCAAGGGCAGTTCCAGCCAATAAGACATTCTGGGCGGCGTAGCCTGCCTCGAGATACAAGTGCCTGTAACCCCGTTCGGCATGGGCTGTAACAGTACGTTCAACCACGCCCGTAAAAATCAGGGCAATGGCACTGGTTTCAACACTCGAGTCGTTCAGTAACGCCCCGGCTAAATCCTTGGTGGTGTCGCCAATTCGCACTTGCTCGAGTTGATGTTCTCGTACCACATAATGGTAAACCCCTGCAAAAGTATCGGTTACACTTCGGGCGACCAAGTAAACCTCGAGTGGATACGCTCCACTTGGACTTGGGACAGTTCGGTACGGTAAATTACTGCCCCCCGGACGTTGCCCAGTAATCCCTTGGGCTGCCCAGAGTAGTTGTGCTACTTCGGAAATGGTGATTGAACTGCCCACCTCGGGGCTTTGCGAGCGCCGAGCCGTGACCACACTCCAAAACCCTGCACCGCCTTTTTGCTTAGCACTAGGTAAACGAATTGTCTCGAGCGGACTGGCGTACACCTTAAAGGCTGGGACACGCTTCCCAACTGGAAAAGTATCGCCGCGTTTAAGTTTGGTTTGGTCAATGAATTTCTCGCCAATGGATTCTTTCATGCGTCCTCGAGATGCACTCCCGTATCAGGGTAGGATGCGCGAGTTTAACACAAGGGGGTAAGATAATTCATGCTCGTTCAAGATTGGATGACCCCTGCTCCCTTAACCATTGCGCCAAACACAGTTGTTCTCGAGGCGCTAAAGCTACTGCAAAAGCGAGGTTTCAGGCGTTTACCCGTGGTGGACGGCGCAACCTTGGTTGGTATTGTCACCGAAAAAGACTTAAAAGATGCCATGCCAAGCAAAGCCACAACCCTTTCGGTCTGGGAAATGAATTCCTTACTGGCAAAACTGACGATACGTGAAGTCATGGTAAGTCCAGTTAAAACTTGTCGCGCTTCGGATACTTTGGAGAGTGCCGCGCTGATTATGCAGTCAGCTAAAATTGCTGGGCTACCAGTTCTTGACAAAGCTGGCGCACTGGTTGGAATGCTGACCATCACCGATGTGTTGGGCGCATTCACCCAAGTGCTTGGACTCAAAGAAGGCGGGGTACGCTTGACCCTCGAGATGCCCGACGTACCGGGCAGCCTGATTACTGCTAGCCAAGCCATTCAACCCGCTAATATCGTCAGTGTTGCCACCGCAGGTCACAGCCAAGGTAACCGCAAATTTGTGATTCGAGTGGTTGGAGAAACAGCCCAAGACCTCAATGAGCGCCTGACCAACGCGGGCATCAATGTATTGAATGTCATGTAAGCTCAACTACCTTAAATTACGTTACAATAAGCCATGCAGCAATTTGGTTTTACTCGTACCAGTGTCAAACGCGAACACGCTTTGCTTACCCCTGATTCTTTTATTCGAGCGCCTTTTCCGGGTGATCAAAACGGAACTCGAGTGGTGCATATCAATCCAGCTTGTGGGGCTGGTTTTACGATGTTTAGTCTCGAGGCGCAAAAAAACGCGAGTTTTGCCCCAGCCTTAGATGGCTGCTCGAGCCTGATTTTTGTGACCGATGGCGAATTTTCCTTGCGGGTCGCCAAGAAAAAGCATGTTTTGAAAACTGGATTTTACGCATTTTTACCTTTAACCGCCGATTACCATTTAGAATCTAAAAACGGTGGCAAAGCCGTGGTTTTTGAAAAACCATATAATGCCATTGCCAACACCAAAATCCCTGAAGTCATAGTGGCTGATGCTCGAGCCTTAGCTAAAAATCCTGTGCTGAACGACCCTCGAGTGTTGGTGCAGACTTTATTGCCTGATCAACCAAGTTTTGATTTTGCAGTCAACATTATGAATTTTGAACCGGGAGCGCACCTTAGTCTGGTTGAAACCCATGTTATGGAACACGGATTGTACATGCTAGCTGGTGGTGGAATTTATCGCCTAGGTGACGAATGGTATCCCGTGCAAAATGGCGATGTGATTTACATGGCAGCCTACTGCCCACAGTGGTTTGGAGCGCTGGGCGGCAGCCCATCGAGTTACCTGATTTATAAAGACTGGAATCGCCATTCGCTCGAGTAGGAGAACAGATGAACATTGATATTCAAAAACTAAGTGCTGAACTCGAGAAACTAAGTACCTTCTCGGATGCTCCAGCCCCAGCCGTGACGCGAGTCTTATGGACGCGGCAGGATATGCGAGCGCGGGCTTGGCTTAAACTCTTAGCACTCGAGGCGGGTTTAAGCTACCGTGAGGACGCACTTGGTAACACTTTTATTCGGCTTGAAGGGGCATTACCGAATTTACCTGCGATTGGTACTGGTTCGCACAACGATGCGATTCCATTTTCGGGCATGTATGATGGCACAGTTGGCGTGCTAGGTGGTCTCGAGGCGTTACGTGCAATTAAACGCAGTGGTTTGACCCATTCTCGAAGTCTTGAAGTGCTGATGTTTACGGCTGAAGAACCCACGCGGTTTGGTTTGGGTTGTCTAGGCTCGAGGATGCTCAGTGGAGCAATAGAACTAGAGCAAGTTCGTGCTTTGCAGGACACCAATGGCATGGATTTTGAAACGGCTCGAGCCGAAGCTGGGTACACCGCCCCATTAGAAACAGTT
>JBEGTV010000294.1:0-4116 GCA_041179225.1 Deinococcota bacterium
TTCTGCGCGAATACGACACCATCATTGATGGTTCGCGCTCAGGTTGGAATGGAACTGAATTTAGGCTCGAGACAACCGCTTTTTTGGAATTGGTGGCGCTCCTCGAGCAGAATGAAAACCTCAAAGATATTGCCACGTTCACTCGTGTACGAGGCAAAAACGCAGTAAAATTCAAACAATGGGTTGGTTTGATTCGCTTGCCGTGTGGTGTCACCCTCGAGATTCTGCCTAAAACCCATCAGTTTGGTGATTCCCCAGAAAGCAGCCGTGCATTATTGGTGCGAATGCTAACCCGTACCGATCAGCGTTTTCGGGTTGCTCCACCAGCCGACCTCGACCCTGCACAAATGCCATTGCTCGAGATTTTCTTACAATTTGCTCTTGCGGGGTTTCAAAAAGCACTTCGCCGAGGTATCCCGCATACTTATGTTCGGGTTGAAGAAGTACGCAGCAATTTACGTGGGCGCTTGCAAATCAAGCATCAAATGCGGCAACCTGTGCATCGAAAACACTTGCTGCATGTGGCTTACGATGAATACCTTGCCAACCGCCCCGAGAACCGTTTGGTTCGTTCGAGCTTAGAAGGCATTGTCAAACTGACGCAAAACGCCAATACCAAAAGAATTGCCAGACAGACTTTAGGCTTACTCGAGGATGTGCCAGTTTCAATAAACATCAAAGCTGATTTCTCGAGTTGGCGCTTGGAACGTGGTTATTCGCACTTTGCTGGTTTAGAACGGCTCTGCCAATTGGTGCTGTTTGAACTCAATCCTTTGATTGGTGGCGAGAACGCACAGGGCATCAGCTTGCTGTTTGATATGAACCGCTTATTTGAAGCCTATGTTGCCCAACTCCTCAAAGACCAACATCCAGATTGGCTGATTCGTACCCAAGCCACCGAGCTTTCGCTTGGCGATATTGGTGGACAACGTGTTTTTAAGTTAAAACCAGATTTACTGATTACCTTACCAAGTGGTGAAGTCATTGTCGCAGACACCAAGTGGAAGCGACTCAAAAGCGAAGCCAGTGGTTATTATGGTGTTTCCCAAGCCGATGTTTATCAAATGCTGGCGTACCGCCTGACCTATCAGGCTAAGCAAAGCCACTCGAGGTTGTGGTTATTGTATCCAAGTGTGCCAGATATTCCACCTCAACTAAATCCTATTGCCCTGCCACAAAATACAACCCTCGAGATTTGCCAGTTGGTTTTGTAAAACACAGTATGACCCAAGTCGTTGCTTGATAGTGGTCTAAAAAAAGGTGCTAGGGGTTTAGAATACCAGAGTTCTTTTAGTCTTTAGAAAACTTCATGGTTCTCGAGACAAAAAAGATGACGGTGTAAGCCGTCATCCATTGCTTAGATTTTTTCATATCCATGCAGTCGCATTGAAAATCCAGCCCGTCCTTGGGTTCTTGAACGCAACGCACCCGCATAACCAAACAAGGTTTGCAGTGGCACAAAGGCTTTAATCAAACTGCTTGCCCCTTTGTTCTCGAGATTCTTAATCACTCCTCGGCGGGTGTTCAAATCGCCAATCACGCTTCCCGTAAAATCTGGTGGGGTGGTGACATCAACTTCCATGATTGGCTCGAGTTTCTGAGTGCCAGTCAGTTCTAACATTTGCCGTACAGCCAGGATTCCAGCCGTGAAAAATGCCATTTCACTCGAGTCTTGTTGGTGGGTTGCACCACCCAGAAGACTGATTTTCAAATCTGTAACAGGATAGCCAAATAAACCGCATTTCAGGGCTTGGGTCAGTCCTTTTTGGAAGGCTTGACTGTAACTTTTCGGCAATGCCCCACCAACACTGATGTCCTCGAGTTGTACCCCAGCCCCACGTTCTAACGGCATGGCTCGAATTGTGACTTTGGCATACTGACCATTCCCGCCTTGTTGCTTAATGTGCTTGACCTCGAGTTCAACTGCTTTTTGAATCGTTTCACGGTATGCAATGCTTGGTTGTCCAACCTTAACCTCGACTTGGTGTTCGGAGCGGAGTCGTTCAATGGTGACTTCAAGGTGCAATTCGCCCATACCGCTCAGGTGTTGCTCGCCTGTTTCGGGGTCGATGTGTAACTCGAGCGATGGGTCTTCGGAGAGGAGTTTATGCAGGGCGGCGGCAAAGCGTTCTTGGTCAGACTGCGTTTTAGGTGCTATTGAGAATGCCATGACCCGTTCTGGAATTTGAATCGCTTCGAGCATCACGGCTGTGTCGGTCTCCCCAACCAAAGTGTCGCCTGTGGTCAAGTTCTTAGCTGCCAGAATTGCACCGATTTCGCCAGCCTCGAGTTGCTGGACTTGAACTTGGCTGTTGGCTTGGAGTTTCACCAATTTAGAGATGCGCTCGAGTTGCCCAGAATGGCTGTTTTTAACTGTTGAACCAGCTTCTAATCGTCCACGGTAGACCCGCACAAAAGCCAAACGCCCAACAAACGGGTCGGTTAAGAGCTTAAACACAAATGCCACCAAAGGGGCGGTCACATCGGATTGAACTTCTACCAGTTGGTTTTGGCTCAATCCCTGAACGGCTTGGCGATCAAAAGGACTCGGTAAGAAATCTACAACAGCATCAAGCAGCGCCTCAACCCCAACACCCGCTTTACTCGCACCACACAAAACTGGCGTGACCGTACCAGCCATGCACAACACACGCAAGGCAGCCCGAAGCTCAGCACTCGAGGAAGCAGTTTGATTGGCATACTGCACAAAAATGGCTTCATCGAATTCTGCCAGCAGTTCGACCAGAGCCACTCGAGCTTCTTTTGTTTGAGACTCAAAACAATCTGGAATTTGGGTTTCGCCAAGCCCAACACGGTAGGCAGTTTGTTCAAGCACATCAAAAAAACCAACAAACACCGAATCTTCAAACCAAGGCAATTGAATCGCTGCCACTCGAGCGCCGAGTTTCAGACGCATATCTTCGAGAGTAGCACTAAAGTCCGCGCCGACTTTATCCATTTTGTTGACAAAAGCAATTCGTGGCACATAATGGCGCTCGGCTTGTCGCCAAACGGTTTCAGATTGCGGTTCGACCCCTTGACTGGCATCAAACACAGCAATTGCTCCGTCCAGAACCCGCATGGAGCGTTCAACTTCAATAGTGAAATCCACATGACCGGGCGTGTCAATCAAGGTGATGCTGTGCTTGGTGTTACTCCGAGTCCATTCAAGGTTGGTCGCCGCCGCCATCACGGTGATGCCTCGGCGTTTTTCGACCTCGAGATAATCAGTAACAGTATTGCCATCATGAACTTCGCCAGTACGATGAATTAAGCCAGCCAAAAACAACATTCGTTCGGTGGTGGTGGTTTTTCCAGCGTCAATATGGGCGGCAATACCGATGTTACGATGATTGAACATAAAAACTCCTCTTGCTCGAGATGAACTCAAGTCAGTTATACAAGCAGTTAAGACCCGAGGCAGACTCGAGTCGTCCGGAAGAAAAACCAGACACTGCTTGTTGAGGGATTTTTTAAGCTACGCGATTCCGTCGGGCAGTGGCTGGTGTATTCAGTTTCATGATGGTTCACCTTTTACCTTTTGGGAAGCCCGAGCGAGAACGAATGCCGAAAATAATAGTTGTCTTGTCCAGACAACTCTAAAAGAGTAAATCCTAGGCTGGTACTTTTGCGTCGGCTGTTTGGCTTAGTGTTTTGATTGTTGAGAATTTCTGGACCAGAATAAACCACGCCCTTGCAACGTATTTGCCACAAATAATTATGCAAGCAACACTAAAAAATACCCAGTGTGCTAGACTTTGAAAATTCTCACTTTTTTAATTCATCCATCCTACAAGTAAACCCACCTCGTTAGGAGTCTTCAATGAGTCAGCAACCCAAACCAGAACCACCCAAAAAGCCCTACCAACCACCTATGCTCGAGCATCTCGAGCAATGGACTGTGCTGACAATGATGCAAAGTGTTCCGGTTGGCGGTCCGGATTTACCCTAAACAATCTCGAGGAGATACCCATGAAGCTCAAAACCTTGTTTTACTGTCTTTTGCTCTTTCTGCTCGCCAGTTGTGGAGGCACAGGCAACATTGGCTCAAACCCTAGTAAAAGCCTTGGGTTGGTCGAAATCTCATTCAAGGGCATTGGAGGTTCGAGTTACACC
>JBEGTV010000295.1:0-4110 GCA_041179225.1 Deinococcota bacterium
CCAAGGCGTGTATATTGCATAAACCCAGTTTAACGCGGCTCGAGCAGGTCTGCTCGTGGTCTGGGCTACGCTTGAGAATTCTAAAAATCTTAAGGTCGTCACTGCTCCAAAATTGTACTGTGTCTAAGTTCTGTGCTACGCACCAAGATAATTTGTATGATAATCAACGATGAATGACACCCTTGCCGTCAATACACTTCGCGCCCTCACCCTAGATGCCATTTGCAAAGCCAAAGAAGGACACCCTGGTGCGCCTCTTGGCATGGCAGCCATTGGGTATGTGCTTTGGACAAAAATCATGCGTTACAACCCAAAAAATCCCAATTGGCTCGCTCGAGACCGATTTGTCTTAAGTGCGGGTCACGGTAGCATGTTGCAATACGCAGCCCTACACCTAACAGGTTATGACTTACCGCTCGAGCAGATCAAACAATTTAGACAATGGGGGAGCGCCACGGCTGGACACCCAGAAGTTGGACATACCGCAGGGGTCGAAACCACCACAGGTCCGCTTGGGCAAGGTTTTGCCAATGCTGTCGGCATGGCACTAGGCTTACAACACTTAGCAGCGCGGTACAACCAACCAAACCTTGAGATTCTAAATAATTTTGTGTACTGCATTTGTTCTGATGGCGACCTTCAAGAAGGCATCAGTCATGAAACCGCCAGTTTAGCTGGGCATCTTGGACTAGGTAAATTGGTTGTCCTATACGATGACAACGACATTCAACTCGATGGTCCTACCCAAATGGCATTCTCTGAAGATATAACTGCTCGTTTCATGTCCTACAACTGGCAAGTCCTCGAGATCACCGAAGGCGACACCGATTACACCGGACTCGAAAATGCCATCAAAGCCGCCCAAGCCGACCCGCGCCCAAGTTTAATTAAAGTCAAAACCACAATTGGTTACGGACTGCCAAAAGCAGGTCAAGCCGATGTTCACGGTAAAGCCCCAAGTAGCGACGATGTGATTTTTGCCAAAAAGCAGTACGGCTTTACGAACCTCGAGCCGTTTTTTATAGACCCAGAAGGGGCAGCCCCATGGCAAGAAGCCGGCGCAAAAGGCACGGCGCTCGAAGCAACTTGGCAAGAGCAATTTCAACTTTACGCCGATAAATTCCCAATCCAACACGGCGAACTGGTCAGCCTGCTCGGGAACCACCCAATTGCAATCAGTCTCGAGAACCTGCCCAAATACGAGACTGGCGGCAAACCAGTCCGCACCCGCAACGCAGGCGGCGACAGTATCAACGCGCTTGTTAAACTCGAGCCGCGCTTAATTGGCGGCAGTGCCGATTTAAGTACCAGTAACATGACAGTGATCAAAAACGAAGCTGCCATGACCAAAAATAACCTCGCAGCCCGCAACATCAACTTTGGGGTGCGAGAATTCGGCATGGCAGGCATGGCAAACGGCATGTCACTGGTCGGGCTACGCCCATTCGTGGCAACGTTTTTTACATTCTCTGATTACATGAAAAACGCCATTCGCATGGCAGCCCTGATGCACCAACCCGTCATTTATGTCTTCACCCACGACAGCATTGGCGTAGGCACAGACGGACCAACGCACCAACCGATTGAACATTTGGCAGCCTTACGTGCCATTCCAAACTTAAGCGTGATCCGACCAGCCGATGCCAACGAAACCAGTGTCGCATGGAAAATTGCCCTCGAGCAACAGCATAAACCAACTGCGATTGTGCTTAGCCGCCAAGATTTACCAGTCCTCGAGATTAACGCGGGTGCTTCCAAGGGTGGCTATATCGTTAAGGATTCCGACGGCACACCTGATGTGATTCTAATTGCGACTGGAAGCGAAGTGAGCCTTGCCCTCGAGACGCAAAAAGCCCTACTCGAGCAAGGAAAAAAAGCCCGAGTTGTGAGTTTACTCTCTTGGGATATATTCTCGAGCCAAAGTGCCGAGTACAAAGAAAGTGTACTCCCCAATAGTATCCGCGCTCGAGTCGCCATCGAAGCCGGCTCGAGCCTAGGCTGGGAGCGCTATGTGGGTTTAGATGGCGGTATGGTGACACTTGACAGGTATGGAGCAAGTGCGCCAGATGCGACTGTGTTTAAGGAGCTTGGGTTTAATGTGGAGAATGTGGTTAAGGTTGTCCTCGAGACGATTGGAGAAGTACGATGAGAAATCGTGCAGTAGTTTCAAAATTAAAATGGAGTCTTGTTATTGGGCTTTTTGGGTTCGCACTTGCACAAGATACAACCCAGTCCGTTTTTTTTGTAAATGGTCTTATGGTGTCACGGCAAGAGATCAATCAAGAAATACAAATGTCAACCTACTTCAAATATCTAGGCAAGCCGCCGCAAAATATACCCAAATTGTTACAACTGGATTTTCATCTCCAAGCAGAACAATCGCTTCTTAGATCAAAATCCGCTTTGGCAGATGCACAAGCCATCGAGGTTTCAGATGGTGACATCCAAAAAGCCTTTGAAGCCGCACAAAAACTCGACCCACGCCCTGAAGAACTTGGTTTTACTGTAGATAGTTACAGGTCTTATCTCAAAGATTCGCTTCATATCGAGCGCCGTGGGCAAGAAATAGTAAAATCAGTAGTAGTGACACCCGAAGAAGTAAAATTACTATATGCAACACAATGTAACAAGTATTCACCTGAAGATAAAGTTGTGGCACGAATGATTGTTGGCACAGACCGTAAATTACCAGCCGTCATTTTAGCCAAGTTGCGTCAAAAGGTAGATTTTACTCTGTTGGCACGTCAGTATAGTTTAGGTACTCAAAAACGAGATGGGGCGCTTGGGGCAAAACCAAATGAAAACATTCCGCAACCTCTTCCAAGACGTGAAATCAAACGTGCATTTCCTGAAGAAGTCGAGAATGCCATGTTTGATATGGTGAATGGCGGCGTAACAGATGTAATTTGGGTCGGCAGTCAGTTTTATATCGCACAAATTCTCAAATATCTACCTGCACAAGAACCAAGTTTAGAAGCCAATCTGAAAGCGGTTGAAGTCGCGGCACTAAAGCTGAAAAAACTTCAAATGCAGGAAATGTGGTTTCAAAGTCAGATACAGCAAGCTAAGGTAACATTTCCACAAAATTCAGAACAGCAAGACCTCTATAGTCCAATGGTAGCCCAAGTCAATGGATATGGTATTTCATTAGCAAAATTGAATGCCCAAGCTCTGCAAAATGTCCTAAGACTTGAAGACTCAGATAAGGCTTACAACGACAATAAAAAAAGAGCCTTGCCTCCTCTAATAGAAGATGCTGTTGTGTTTACTGCTGCTCAAGCCACCAAATTGCCATTTATCGGTTTGGATTATCATATTCAAGATGCCATGAAAGCATATATTGGTTGCCAAACCCAAGTGAGTGAAGCAGATGTCAAAGCAGATTATTTGCAAAACAAGAAGAGTTATGTTTTGCCGGCTCGCGGATTTCTAAAGTTTTTTAACTTTAACAACGAGCAAAAAGCAATACGGTTTCGTAAAGCTGTGCTGAGTTTGGGTGATTTTCCAACAGACCACGGAGCGCAATTTTACATGCAACGAAAAATAGTTGACCTAAGTAGCATTCGCCCTGGCATTCAGATGAAAGATTTGACTGCGCTTCCAACTCGAGTTGGGGGACTGATTACTGCGGTTGTTGGCTATACCGACTTGTCTGGTCAAAAGGCATTTGATGTTGCCGTGTTATATGATTATGTGCCTCAAAAGCAACGGTCTTTAGAAGTAATGCGTCCAATTATACAAAAAAAGCTCTTAGGGCAAACCCAAGCTCGAGCAATCAAGCGGTGGATTGAATCAAGCCGTAAAAACACTAGAGTTGAAATCATGCTTGATGAAGTCCTGTTAGAATTATCAAAACGCACAAAAAAATGACTGTACTAAACAGGCAAAATGCTGGCTGTGTCTCGAGAATTCAAAAGCCCCGTATTTAACGGGGCTTTTCTTGTGGTGGGTCGTGATGGACTCGAACCATCAACCCGCTGATTAAGAGTCAGCTGCTCTGCCAATTGAGCTAACAACCCATGTGAAACTGGTACTTCAACCCATATGAAACTGGTATGCACCCATGTGAAGCGCATAGAAAGGTAGCACAGGCATTTTGTACTGTCAAGG
>JBEGTV010000296.1:0-4098 GCA_041179225.1 Deinococcota bacterium
CTTCGTCCTCCTTGAGGGCTTTGAGGTGCGGGTTTAGGATGTAAAATGCCAATCGCTTCATTCCTGCCATAAAATCCACTTGCTCGACGGCTATTTCTTCGGAAACCTCGAGTACAGTCGGTGCGAAATTGAGAATACCACGAACTCCGGCTTTGGTGAGCGCATCGGCAGCATCTTGGGCTTTTTCGACTGGTACGGTGATAAATGCCATGTCTACGCTGTGCATTTTGACGCAATTCTCGAGGTCATTGATATGCTGCACAGTAATACCACGTAATTGCATCCCCACCTTGTGGGGGTCTATGTCAAATAATCCTTTTAGCTCGAATTCATACAGGTTTGACTCCATGTATCCAGGGTAATCCGCGAGGGCTTGTCCTAATCTTCCCATGCCAATAATGACGCAATTCCAGCGCCTATTTAAGCCGAGTATGCGTTGTAATTCTCGGCGTAAAGTGAGGACGGTATAACCCATGCCCCTTGTGCCGAAACGTCCGAAATAAGCGAGGTCTTTGCGGACTTGAAAAGCGGAGACTTGGGCTTGTTCGGCAAGCAAGTCGCTCGAGGTGCGGTTTGTGCCATCTCGTTCTAAGGTGGTGAGAATACGCAAGTAAATCACCAATCTCGAGATGGTGGCGTTGGGGATGCTTAAGGGGGGTTTTTGGCTCATAAGTTGACTTGGAAGGCTTCAAAGCCTTGATTTTTTAATTCTGAACGAATGGTTTGGATTTGATTGGTTTGTAATGGTCCGACTAAGACCCGAAGTAACCCACTGATGCTTTTGGTGAGGGGTGCAAAACCAGCATTTTTGAGTTTGGCAAGCAGGGCAGTTGCTCCTTTGATGTCTTTGAAAGCACCAACTTGTAAATATGCGACATCGAGGGTGGCTGGTTGTCCGCCGCCGCCTTGTGGTACTGCGGCTGGCTTGGGGGTGGGATTAACTCGAGCCGAGGCTTCTTTTGTTCCATCTGGGCGGTATAAAATGGCATCTGGAAAAATTTGTTTGACTTTGTTAAAAGCGCTTCTTGCCGAGGCTTCTCGGGCGTATGGTCCAACCACAACCACATGGGTATTGCCACTTGGGAAGGTTTGAGCGGGTAATCCACGTGATCTAATTTGGACAACTGCTTTTTTGGCACGTTCAAGATTGGTGTACGAACCTGCGGCAACACGGTAATTGCGTAAGAAATCGGCTCGAGTGTATGTGCCAGTGGTTTTAAGCGGTGGACTACTTGGAGTGACTGTTTTACTTGAAGTGTTCGGTTGAACGGTTGGACGATTAATTGCGGCTGTTGGACGACTTAAATTTGAAGTGCTTGAATTTGGGGCATCTGAACCTGCGGTACTTGCTGTGCTGGTCGTGGGTTTTATACTGACAACACCCACAGGGGCTTCTGGAATCTCTGGTACACCCAAAGGGGTGGTGGTTCGTGGTTTGGTGGTCGTGACGGCTGGTTTACTCAAACTAGGTGGAGTTGGTTGACTCGAGGTGGGTGTTGGGGTTGGCTTAGGGGTTGTTGGTGCGGGTACAGTGGTCACACTTGTGGAATTGGTTGCCACAGATGGGTTAGCTTCTGCATTGGGCTTAAAAACCCCGCCACGCAACAAAAGGGTTAAGAAGCCTCCGACAACAGCAAGGATCAACCCTGCCATTAGGACATCCACCCAGTTGCGTCTTAGCCAATCCATAATTGCCTCTTTTAGAGTTTCTTGAGTAATTCTTTGGCGGCTTGATTACCGAGTTTTGCGGCACTCTGTACAGCTTTTTTGCCTTCTGCGCTGCGACCTTGGTTGAGTAAGGACAAGCCAAGGTTAAACCACGCATCAGCGTTATTGGGAGCAGCTTTCACCACGGCTCGAGCTACTGTTTCAGCGTCCGAGAAGCGTTTCGCTCCAATGTAAGCTGCACTTAAGGCAATCCGAATCTCGAGGTCATTCGGGGCTAATTTCACAGCTTCAATTAGGCTTTCGATTGCGGCGGTGTAATCTTTACGTTGCAACAAGGTTAAACCAAGCCAGTAACGGTACTCGGCACTGCTGGCATCTTGGGTGATTAAAGCACGGAATTCAATGGTGGCTTTGCGTAATAAGTCGGCTTTACTGCTGGCATTACTGGTACTTACGGCAGCCAAGTAAGCACTGCGTCCCGCTACATAACGAGCCGCTGCTGCTCGAGCGGGGTCAGTTGCCAGTAAACGCAAGGCAGCTTGGGCATTTTGATAGGCTGCCACGTGATTCCCGAGTTGGCTTTGGGCATTGGCTAAGCCCAGTTGAACTTCGCCGTCGCCTGGACGCAACGAATTCGCTGCGCGGAATTGGTCAAAGGCAGCTTTGGGACTGTTACTCGAAAGAAGTGCCGAAGCATAAGCATAACGGGCTTCAAAGAGTGTGCCATCGTTATTGACCGATTGACGCAGTGTCTCGAGTGAGACATTGGTTTTACCTTGGGATGATTCTACAAGACCACGCTTTAAGAGCAGCACCGCCCGTTCTTTTGGTGCAGACACCACCGCCAAGGAACGGTTTAATTCGCGTACTGAACGCTCTAGTTGTTTTTCTTTTTCGTAAATACTGGCAATCAACCAAGCTGCCCCAACATTGCCTCGGCTTTTTGCAAGTACCTTATTGACCACTTCTAAGGCTTCGGTGTTACGACCTGCATCAAACCAAGCCTGTGCTTCAGAGACTTGCAATTCGACTTCGGTAGGCGCAAATTCTTGAGCCGCCTTAAAGGCAATTGCGGCATTGGCATAATCGCGTTTAATCAGTAATTGTCCTGCCAAAGCAACATTGACATCGCGTTGAAAAGCCACCTCGAGACGAGCCGTTTTTGCGATTTGCGAAGCACTATTAAAAGCCGCTATTGCATCATCGGTTTTACGAATTCGCGCATGAACCACACCCAATTGATAAAAGGCATCGGCTCGATCTGGGAATAATTTACTGAGTTGCGTGAATTCAAGGATTGCCGCGTCAAAATCACCCAGTTCATAATAGGCTTGCCCCAACAAAAAACGGGCATTGAAATTCTTGCCATCTATGTTCGAGGCAGACTCGAGGTTATCCCTTGCCGATTCTAGTAATCCTCGGGATTTTTGCGCCCTCCCTAAGCACAATTGGGCTTCGCCAAGTTTGAGTAAAGCATCCGCATTTTGCGGATTTTCCCTCACCGAGGCTTGCAAAGCCGTTGCATTACCGCAACCAGAAGAGGACGACGCAGGTTGCGCCAATGCGCTAGGCAGCGCAGCAACGCCGAGAACCGCAACGAAAAGGCGCAAAGAATTGAATCGCATCTGTAGAATCATAGCACACCAATTTCACAAGCGTTGCAAGTCGTCCTCGAGCCTTAAAATTTTAGGAGTTTAATAAAATCGTGTCGGTCAAATGATTTAGATACACCAAGCCGTTAAAAACACATTCAATACTGCCTATACATCGTTTTCATCCATACCAATGCCAAAACCTTGATCGAGTAAGTCCTTGGCATATGCCTTAAATGCAACCATTGTTTGTGTGCGCTCGATCCCCGGAACACCCCGCAGTTCTTGGGTGACGATCTCATCTAAGTCCTCGAACTGGGCAAAACGCAAAATACAAGCAATGTCCCAATCGCCTGTGACGCTGTAACACTCGGCAACATGAGGCATGGCAGCCAAACGCTCGGCGGTTTCTGGAATGGCATCCCGAGTGGCACGAACCAAAACAATTGCGGTAATCATAAATAGGAGTATAGAACGAATCTGGCCTCGAGTATAGAAACGTTAGGCTATGAGAATTGGAGCAATCATTTTCTTTTAAGTAATTGTAGCTCAGATAAACCTATGAATCTCGAGATATTTGTTTCGGTAACAGGTGTTGAGCGAGTGTTAAGCCAAGCATTGAGTGGGTTTTCAGTAGGCATTCAGCAGACTCTCAGTAAGTCCTCAGCGCTCGAGTTATAGGGTGAAAAAGCTAAAATCTAGTTTATAGGGAGAGAAATCACATGAAAACGCAACGCAACGCAACGCAACGCAACGCAACGCAACGCAACGCAACGCAGTAGTTCGAGCAATCATTCACAATCGGGAGAAACCATGCAGCCAAGTATCCGTTTAATCT
>JBEGTV010000297.1:0-4091 GCA_041179225.1 Deinococcota bacterium
GTGGCAGATGGCGCAATCATTTGTGAACCCGAAGAACTTGAAATATGTTTATTCCAGCGTGGTGGCATTCGAGTCGCCATCCGTTTTATCGGTAAGCAAGCCCACGGTGCAATGCCCTATGCGGGAATCAATCCGATTCCTTGGGTAGCCAAGGCAGTGCTTGCGATTGGGCAACTCGAGGCTGAGTTACAAGCCAAAACACCAGTTCATCCATTATTGGGTAAGCCGTATATTACACCTACAGTGCTAGAGGCGGGTAGCTTGCCACAACTCAACGTTATGCCCGGCGAGGCGCTATTGGCTTTGGACATTCGCACTGTTCCGGGAGTTGACCATACTGACCTTCATGCCAAATTAAAATATATTCTGGCTGAGATTCCCAATGCTCAAATTCAATATGAAATTATTGATGACCGCCCTTGGACTGCCACCGACCCAAGTGCCAAAATTGTTGAGGTTCTAGCAACAGCTAGTCGCACCTCATTAAATCGTGAACCACGTTATGGTGGTGTTCCCGGCACAACCGATGGGACTTTTTTACATCAAGCGGGAGTTCCCATTGTGACCATTGGACCCGGAGACCGTGAAATTCCGCATCAAGCCAATGAGTTTATTCGTATCTCTGAATTGGTTACGAGCGCTAAGTTGTATACCCAAGCAATTGCTTTGTTTTTGACCTGAGCTACCCTCCAATTAGTGGTGTAATGGTGTTGGCTTAGTGTGTAAGATTCTTGAAAGAAGAAGTTGCTACGATACTCAAATGTGGGAAATCTCACATCCCAAGTACCGCTAAAGCCCAACGGAGCTAGTATGAGCTTACTCGAGAACATCAAAAACAGCTTACAACAAGGTTGGAATGTCGCTAAAGAAAAAGGTGAGTTAGGCGCACGTATCGGCAGATTGCGACTTGAATTGATTCGCCTCGAGCGAGAACGTGAACAACAATTTGCGCGGCTAGGACGTGCTTATCATGCCAATGCTAACGATTTAGCTGGATTAGAACCCTTAAAACTCGAGATTGACCGACTAACCCAAACCATGCGTGACCGCGAAAGCGTCATGGCACAGTTACTCGAGCAGGATAACACCCCAAAAGATTTATCACCCGAAGAACCCCTAAGTTTTGCTGCCGATGTAGACCCAAAGACCTCGAGTGTTGAACAACCTGTACAATAAAACTAAAGACAACACCACTATTTTGACCTTAGAGTTTAGAGATTTTTAAGGTCATTTCGCACATTGCACAAAAATAAGGTATCATCCTGCACGTTTAGAGGTGACACCATGCCAACCACAACCGCCGAAGTCTTAAAAAACCTAGAAGCAGAACAAGTTCGCTTTTTGCGACTCCAATTTACCGATGTCCTAGGCGTAGCCAAGAATGTCGAAGTTCCTTTCCCACAGTTCTCCAAAGCCTTAGATGGGCAAATTATGTTTGACGGTAGCAGCATTGAAGGCTTCACTCGGGTCGAAGAATCCGACATGCTGCTGCATCCAGACCTCGAGACTTTCAGGGTTTACCCAGTCTTTAGTGAATCAGATGCCAAACGTGGCAGGGTAGCCCGAGTCATTTGCGACATTGCCCTACCCGACGGCAAACCCTTTGAAGGCGACCCAAGATTTGCCTTAAAACGCATGATCGAAAAAACCACCAAAGCAGGTTTTGACAAAGCCAATTTTGGACCCGAACTCGAGTTTTTCTTGTTTCAACGAAGCGCCAACGACACCGCCACGACCATCACCCATGATGCGGCGGGTTACTTTGACCTTGCACCACTCGATAAAGGCGAAGAAGCAAGACGCGATATGGTCAATCATCTGCTTGAACTTGGTTTTGAAGTCGAAGCGGCACACCACGAAGTTGCACCCGGACAACACGAAATAGATTTTAAGTACGCCAATGCGCTAGAAACCGCCGATGCCATTTCAACCTTTAAGTTTGTGGTTAAGCGAGTTGCCCTTGCCCACAATCTGCACGCAACCTTCATGCCTAAACCTGTCGCCACCATGCCGGGCAGTGGGATGCACTTGCACCTAAGTTTATTTAAGGGCGAACAAAACACTTTTTTAGACCCTAAAGGACAATTTCAGCTTTCTAAAACCGCTCAGTTTTTTATTGGCGGTTTGCTCGAACATGCGGCTGGAATGGTTGCGATTACCAACCCAATCATCAACAGTTATAAACGCCTAGTCCCCGGATTTGAAGCCCCCACGACCATCGCTTGGAGTGCCTCGAACCGCAGTGCCATGATTCGCGTTCCAGCTAGGCGTGGTGTAGGCACACGCACCGAGCTTCGCATTCCGGATCCAGCCGCCAATCCGTACCTTGCTTTTGCTGCCATTTTAGGCGCTGGATTACACGGCATTCAAACCAAACTCGAGCCGCCACCACCAATCCAACGCAACATCTACGACATGAGTGTTCGTGACAAACGCAAACATAAAGTCAAAAACCTACCCACCACGCTACGTGAAGCCCTGAACGAACTCGAGTCAGACCGCACCATCCGTGATGCGCTTGGCGACCACATTTACAGTCATTTTCTACACGCCAAACGTGCCGAATGGAAATTGTATGCCGCTACGGTTCATGAATGGGAATTAGAGCGCTACCTCGAGATGTTGTAGAGGATTTGGCTTTGAGCTTTTCTCATGGCTCAAAGCCCATAACTGCTTTGTTGCCCTTAGCCCTCAAAACCTGTAGACTCGAGCCGACCATGTCCCTATCTATGTGGCAACTCGATGCGATTCCGCCGCCAGCCGTTGTAATTTGAAGCGGCATTAACGTTTTTTCGTCTCGAGACTATTAAAGAGGTGTCTTATGGGTTTTATTGATTTGGTCACAAGTGTTCCGGGCGCAAAGTCTAAGGAATTAAATGAACGTCGCGCAAAAGCAGTTAGTGGCGGTTTAGCTATGGCAAATGGAATTGCTGTGGTCAGTGCCGAAGGCAGTTTGGTTAAGGATGCCGATGGCAATACCTTTATTGATTTAGCTGGTGGTATTGGTGTTTTGGCAGTTGGGCATCGTCCTAAAAGCGTGACCGATGCAGTTCATGCTCAGGTAGATAAGTATTTACACATGTGCAGTATTGTCGCCAATTACGAACCATATGTGGAAGTCTGCGAAGCACTAAACCGTTTAACGCCGGGCGATTACCCCAAGAAAACATTGCTTTCAAATGGCGGCGCAGAAGCTGTCGAAAACGCGGTCAAAATGGCACGGAAATTCACGGGCAGGGCTGGTGTGATTGTTTTTGAAGGTGCATATCACGGACGCAGTAACCTAACAATGGCAATGACCAGCAAATGGGGATTATTCAAAAAAGGCTTTGGTCCGTTTGCCCCAGAAGTATACCGTTTACCACTACCAAACTTGTACCGCACCCCAAAAGGTATCTCGAGCGAGGATTATTTGGCGTGGTGCTGCAAGAACCTAGACGATGCAATGGTTTCGCATATTGACCCAAGTGCGGTTGCCTGTATCGTGATTGAACCTGTGGTTGGCGAAGGCGGATTTATTCCCGTACCAAAAGCATTCTTAGAAAAAATCCGTGAAGTCTGTACCCGAATTGGCGCAGTGATGATTGCCGATGAAATCCAAAGTGGTTCTGGACGAACGGGAAAACTCTGGGCAATTGAACACAGTAACGTAATCCCAGACATGATCATTAGTGCCAAAAGCCTCGCGGCTGGACTTCCCTTAAGTGCAATCACGGCTCGAGCCGAAATCATGGACAGCGCTCATATTGGTGGGGTCGGCAGTACCTACGGCGGTAATCCATTGGCATGTGTGGCGGCGCTCGAAGCGTTGGAATTACTACAAAGCGCCGATTTACAAACTGGCGCAAAAACAATCGAAAAAACTGTGCGCCAAATGTTTGAACCAATGATGCTCGAGTTACCCTGTGTTGGCGATGTACGCGGTATTGGCGGGATGATGGTGGTGGAATTTGTCAAAGACCAAGTGACCAAAGAACCTTGGCTCGAACTTGTTCCAGAAGTTGCTAAGCGTTGTCTCGAGGGTGGTGTGGTGCTGCTCAGAGCCGGTTTGTACAGTAACTGCATTCGGTTCTTGCCTCAACTTGATATTG
>JBEGTV010000298.1:0-4077 GCA_041179225.1 Deinococcota bacterium
GACATTTCAGAAATTGCCAAAACTGTACTCGAGCCACTTGGTTACGAGGTGCTTGAAGTGCAAATGGGTGGGGGAAAACACACGACCACGGTGCTGATTCGGATTGATAAATTCGATGAAACTCCAATTGCTACAGCCGATTTGGAACGGGCAAGTCGAGTGGTCAGTCTCGAGTTTGACCGACTTGACCCAATTCAAAATGAGTACCGTCTCGAGTTTGAATCGCCCGGTAGCAAACGCCCTTTGCTGCGTCAACGGCACTTTGAACGAATGATTGGACTTAAAGCCAAAGTCAAAGTGGCTGGTGTCGGTGGTTTTATTGGCAAAATTATTGAAGTCACACCTGAAACAGTCACTTTAGAAGGCGATAAAGAAGAACGTCGGAGTTTTGCCTTGGTTGGCATAGACGCACATTTAACCGAATTCCCAGATAGGCACAGGTAAGGCGAAAGGCAAAGGGCGAAAGGTTAGAAACTCAAAGCCCATAGCTCATAGCTACAAAAAAAGGAGGAGGCTCGAGGTGTAAAAACCAACAGCCCAACAACATGACCAAAGACCAACAAAAAGAATTTGTTACAGCACTCGAAGAACTTGCTATTTCTCGAGGAATGGACAAAATGGCATTGATGAAAGCCTTTGAGGAGGCTTTACAAGACACGTACATGAAACGAGTTGAACCGGGTAAGCGCGTTGAGGTTTCACTTGACCCTGACAGTGGTGATCTCGAGGTTTTGATTATTAAAGAGGTTGTTGAAAAAGTTGAGGATGAATTAACACAAATTAACTTTGCTGATGCTTTGGCACTTGACCCTGAAGTTGAAATTGGCATGGAAATGGAATTTCCTGTTGAGAAAGAAAAGCTAAAAGGCAAAGACAAGGATGCTGATGGTTTATGGGGTTTTAGTCGGATTGCCCTGCAAAACGCCAAGCAAGTCCTGACTCAAAAAATGCGTGAGGCTGAACGCAGTGTGGTCTATAACGAATACAAAGACCGCGAAGGCGAAGTCCTGACTGCAAGCGTGGCTCGAGTAGACAACAAAGGCAATATCTTTGTTGAACTCGGACGCGGCGAAGCGATTATGCCGCCCAAAGAACAAATTCCGGGTGAGCGTTTAATTGGTGGCGCTCGTACCAAAATTTACTTAAAAGAAGTCGCCATGACCAACCGTGGACCAAGTATTCTGGCTTCAAGGGGTGCGCCAGAGTTACTCATGCACTTGTTGCGCCAAGAAGTCCCCGAAGTGGCTGATGGAACAGTCGAAGTTAAAGCCATTGCCCGCGAAGCTGGTCAGCGTTCTAAAATCGCCGTCTCGAGTCGCAACAGCAATGTAGACCCGATTGGGGCATGTATCGGACACCGAGGCAACCGAATCCAAGCCGTGACTGCTGAAATTGGTCGTGAACGAGTGGATGTAATTCAGTTTGACACCAATGCCAGAGAATTCATTAAAAATGCCTTATCTCCAGCCAAAGTTGGCAATATCGAAATTGACACTGACACCAAAGAAGCCCGTGTAACCGTGACCGCCGACCAATTATCCTTAGCCATTGGTAAGGGTGGTCAGAATGTGCGCTTAGCCGCCAAACTGACAGGTTACAAAATAGACTTGCAAGAAACCGCCAATGTCTCTGACCTTGATGCTGCTATGGAAAAAGCCTCTCAAGATGGTGGTAAATCTTCTGGCGCAAGAGATCGTTTTGCAGCCCTGTTTAGTGCCTCACCCGACGGTGAAATCAAAGACTCGAGAGAGGTGAAGGGGTAAAGCAGGATGAAAAGGCAAAAAGTAGAAAAGGTAAAAAAACCTTTAACCCTTTAACCCTTTGACCCTTTAACCCTAGTTTCTATGAAACCTGTACGCGCTGCACATACTCAAAAAGACGAAACTGGAAAACGCATTCCAATTCGTACTTGTGTGAGTTGCCGTGCGCGTTTACCACAAAGTACAGTGTTGCGATTAGCTAAAGATGGTGTTGGCAATTGGCAACTCGATGCTAAACGGCGCATGACTGGACGGGGTGTGTATGTTTGTTCTAACAGCAATTGTTACACCCCTAAAACCCTGATGCGTCTTTCTCGACTCCAAGCGCCGCGCTTAGCACTTCTACTCGAGAATCACTTTAAGCCCTTATGAAGAACATTTAGGTCTTTTATAGACTTTGAGACTCCCATGAGAAACTAATCTTTTTTGCAGGGAAAAAGAAAAAAAGTTAAACCTTTAACCTTTTAACCCTATGCCCTACCCGGAGGTAGTATGTCCAAAATTCGCATTTTCGCGCTTGCCAAAGACTTAAACGTAGACAGTAAGCGAATGCTCGAGATTCTGCACGAAATGGGTGTGGATGCCAAAACCGCGTCGAGTACCATTGATGAAGAAACCGCCGAACTGGTCAAAGTCCTGATTGCGGACGAGAACAAACCTGTTCCTGCACCGATTGTGGAGGTCATTTCAGAGCCAGTTGTTCAAAAAGAAATCCCGCATCGTCCGCCCGTAGTAACCATCATGGGACACGTTGACCACGGCAAAACCAGTTTGTTGGATTACATTCGTAAAACAAAGGTTGCCGAAAAAGAAGCGGGTGGAATCACCCAGCATGTCGGTGCGTTCGAGGCAATCACAAGCGGTGGCAAAGTCGTTTTTATTGATACGCCCGGTCACGAAGCCTTCACCAGTATTCGCGCTCGCGGCGCAAGTGTAGCTGACGTTGCCGTGATTGTCATTGCTGCCTCGGAAAGCCTAATGCCACAGACCCGAGAAGCGATTGCCCACGCCAAAGCCGCCAAAGTGCCAATTATTGTAGCGATTAACAAAATTGATTTACCCAACGCCAATGTGGATAAAGTCATGACTGATTTAATGCAGGTCGAACTTGTCCCAGAAGCCTTTGGCGGCGAAACCATTGCCGTACCAATCAGCGCTCGGACTGGCGAAGGGGTAGACAAACTGCTCGAGAATATTCTGCTCTTAGCCGAACTCGAGGATTTACGTGCCGACCCAGAAGGCGAATTTAAGGGCGTAATCATCGAAGCCAAAGTGGACAAACAAGCTGGTGTTCTGGCAACTGTACTGGTACAAAATGGTACGCTCGAGGTTTCGGATTTTGTTGTGGTAGACGAACTTTACGGTAAAATTCGTGCCATGACTGATGGTTTTGGTGAACGGGTCAATGCGGCTACGCCCGGCACAGCCGTGCAAATCCTTGGGTTTAGTGAAACACCTGTGGCTGGCGAACTGGTAGCTCGAGCCAAAAACGAGCATTTAGCTCGGGAAATCATTGAAACCACCAAGCAAAAACGCCTTGATGCCGCCAATGCTAAAGCTGCTGCAAAACGCTTACAAAGCCAAAGTGCAGCCATGTCACTCGAAGCACTCTTGGGTAAACCCGGCGAAGTTCCAGTAGAAAAACGAATCGTGACCCTCGTGGTACGTGCCGACACCCAAGGTTCACTCGAGGCGCTAAACGGCATTCTGGCTAGGGAAAACAAAGCCGATGTTGAAGTCAATGTGCTGCTGGCTGGAATTGGCGCTCCAACCGAAGGTGATGTGCTGCTTGCTAGTACCGCCGAAGGTGCAAAAATCATGTGCTTTAGTGTGACTGCTTCGGGTGGGGTTAAGAAAATGGCTGACCTTAAAAAAGTCGAAATTAAAACCTACCGCATTATTTATGAGTTAATCGAAGATGTTCAAAAAATGATTCGAGGCACAATCGAACCGGTCTTTGAAGAACGCTTAATTGGCAAAGCCGAAGTCCGCATGATCATTAAAGTCCCCAAAGCTGGCGGTAACATTGCAGGCTCGTATGTTCTCGAGGGCAAGTTAATGCGAAACGGTAAAGCCAAAGTGATTCGTGCCAAAAAAGAAATTTGGAAAGGCACAATTGCTGGGCTTAAGCGCTTCAAGGACGATGTACGCGAAGTTATGCAGGGTTATGAATGTGGTATTAACTTAAACGGATTTGATGAATTTGAACCCGGCGACATGATTGAAGTCAGCGAAGTAGTCGAAATTAACGCTTAGTAATAAATCTTAACAGGCGAACCCGTTGTGGGTTCGCCTTTTAAGCTATTTCGATGGCTAA
>JBEGTV010000299.1:0-4077 GCA_041179225.1 Deinococcota bacterium
AGAACAACAACCCGACCACCAATATCAATTGGAGTGTGGTCGAAGGTGCAACACGCGGAACGATAGATGCGGCTGGCAATTACAATTCGCCAAGCAGCGTCCCCAACCCAGCCACAGCCACAATTCGCGCCACCAGCAAAAGCGACTCGAGCCAATTTGGAGAATTTCAACTGACAATTATTGCCAGTGGCGGCATCAGTGGCACAGTCACCTTAAATACAGGTTTACTCAGTGCGCCAGTTATTCCACAAGCCATTCGTCTCGAGCCTCAAGCCCTGCGCGAACGCCAAACCAACCCAGACTGGAATGCCGCCCGTATTCAAGGCGAAGTTTTACTGCTCAGCAGCAGCAGCTTACAGTCTTTATCAAGCAGCAGTGCCAGTTTACGCAGCACCACCAGCCGTTCAGATGGCGGCTTTGTTCGTGTCAGCGTACCACGTGGCATGACTGACAGCGCTTTTGCCCAAAAGCTGATGCTCGAGACCGGTGCAACTGTTCAACCCAATTATTTGTACCGCCTTCAAGATGCGCCCAACGACGCTCAGTATGCTGACCAAGCCAACTTAACCCAGATTGACGCGGCTGGCGCTTGGTTTACCCAAATTAGTGTGCCAGATAACCTAATTGCTGTGCTGGACACAGGCATCAATGCCAGTCATCCAGATTTAGTGGGACGGGTGACACTCGGTAAGGATTTTTGTGCCTCTTATGTAGATGACCCAAGCACCCAAGCCAACGACCCCAAGTGCTTAACCGAAGACAACGACCCAAGCGAATTAACGCCTACTCAAGGCGGAGGACACGGCACATTTGCAATCGGTATGATTGCGGCTGCCACCAACAACCAAGCTGGAATTGCTGGCATCACCCAAAGCGGTAAGGTCTTGGCGGTGAAGGTTTTCGGAGCAGACGCATTAGGTGCAATTGCCGATACTGTGGCACTTTCTAAAGGAATTAAGTACGCGGCTGACCAAGGCGCAAAAGTCATCAGCATGTCGCTAGGTGTTTGTGTTACCCAAGCCAACGCCTTTGACACCCCTGATAAACTGACCGAAAATGCAATCACTTACGCTGTTGGTAAAGGGGCAGTGCTGGTGGCGGCTTCTGGTAATAACGGGGTCAGTGGCGGATTGCAGTGCGGTACGGACACAGCCGTACAATTCCCAGCCAGCAACCCCAATGTGATTGCGGTTGGTTCGGTCAATAAAAGCAATGTCCGCTCGAGTTTTAGTGCCACTGGCACAGCCTTAGATATTGTTGCCCCCGGCGAATCTTTACTGTCCTTAAAGTTTGATACCAACAATTATGAACTCAAAAGCGGTACAAGTTTTGCTGCCCCACAAGTTGCGGCGGTGGCTGGATTGATCTTTGCCAAAACCCCAACTTTAACCAGAGTCGAAGTCCAGAACATTCTCGAGTCCACGGCTAAAGACCTAGGCACAGCCGGAAAAGACACCGATTTTGGGGCGGGCTTACTCCAAGCAGGGGCTGCCCTTTCTAAAGCCACCAACACCACCGCCCCAAGTGTCAAAACCAGTGTCTATATGTACGCAGATCGTTTACGGACAGCTATAGATGCTGGGGCTGGATGCCCAACGATAGATGCCACAGACCGTGATTGCTACGAAGGCACAAGCGCCCTGACTGGTCGGGCTGTGGTCACGATTAACGGCACAAGTGGCGCAGTAGCGTACAGCATCACGCTCTCGAGAAATGGCAATCCGCTCCAAGCTGGCACATACCGAGTCGTGGCTTGTGTCAATAAAAATAGCAACGCCGAAGCCTGTGATTCTGGGGATTTAGGCAAGGAAAGCAACTTAAATTTGCAATTTAATGGGACGAGTTTACCGAATATCAATTTGACACTTGCTGCCCTACCCTAAAATGTATCCAACAAAAAGCCCTCGTAAAAAACGAGGGTTTTTTAATTCTACTCCAGTTCAGAAGTTGTAACTGGCAAAACTGCTTGTTCGATTAAACTGACCAAGACACCACCTGCTAAAAAAATTTGTAAGGTTAGATACAACCACGCCAGCAACAACAAAAACCCCGCAAGAATCCCGTAGGTGGCTTGAAAGCTCGAGATTGGAGTCAGTAAACCCAAACTCAGCCGAGCGGCTTGCCAAATTAGAGCAGTCGGTAATGCCCCAAGTAAACTGGCTCGCCAACCGGGGTTATGGGCTGGCAAGTACCGATAAGACAACACAAACAACACATATGCCCCAAGTAAAGCCACAACCCCACTCGAGTAGGTTTGAATCGGGGCAAACACTTCGATACTCGATAAACTCGAGATCACCGACCCCAAAATCATCAGTAAAAACATCAGAGGTGCTAAGGTAAAAACCGTTACAAACGCCAAAACGCGCTGCATTAACACTGTGCGGTTACGTTTACCTGGAATCGCTAAGGTTAAAGCCATTTGCAGGACAGTAAAAAAACCACTGGCAGACCAGACCAAACCAGCCACGGCAATTAAGGTACTGACCCCAGCGTTCGCCGCAAAGCGTTCAAGCACCTCTTTTTTTAAGTTCTCGAGGTTTTGATTAAGTAAATCCGCCGCACTTGGAAAAACCTGCTGAATAGTATCCTGCATAAAAAAAAGCACATCATCTCGTAAAGTGGGCAGATTCGCCAAAGCAAAACCAAAACCAGCCACTGCCAACAGTAACAATGGAAATAAACTAAACGTTGCATAATAAGCTAAACTCGCCGCTAAAATCGGAACTCGAGCCTCATTCCAACGCGCCACAAACAAAATCACAAATTCTTTAGTTAAGCGCCACCACAACCGAGACATACAATTAACGAGTAACCCGCCGAGCAGGTTTAACTCGAGAACGTCGCAGGAGTTGCAAAATGATACTCGAGAGTAAAATGGTGGCAGCGCCAGAAATTAAATAGTACAAAAGAAACTGATTCCCAAGTGGTAATTGCAATGCAGGGTCTATGCGTCCACGCAACACCAGTAAACCCGCTAAGGGTGCGGCATAACCAATCATTCCAAGCGGCACTCCAAACCAGCCCGGCTCGGCATGACGCAAAAACAATGCCCCCCAAAAACTGCCAACTAAAAGCGGTAAAACCAAAATCCAATTACCCGCCGTATCATTCAGTAAACCCACACCGATAAAAGGAATAGCAGTGTATCCAAACCAACGCCCTCCGAAGGCATCCACCAAAAACACCATACAGCAAGCCGCAATCAAACGAATAGGAAAGGCAGGAAACAAAAAAATAACCGCGCAACCCACACCCAGTAAAAACAAACCCATCAACCAAGAAGCCACAAAAGAACGCACAAATGCAGTCTACCCCACTTGACCACAAAGCGTATTCGTTATACCCTTCTCGAGCTACCGCCTCGGGGTGTAGCGCAGCCTGGTAGCGCACTTGACTGGGGGTCAAGTGGTCGTGAGTTCAAATCTCGCCACCCCGACCAAAAGAAGCCGTGAATCACGGCTTCTTTTAATTTACAATACTTTACTTTTAAGCGAATCGCCCTGTTTTGACACAACCGCGACACAACTGGATCAATCCATCGCTTCTTCGTCTGCCAAGCGGGTCAAATCCTCGAGACCGAATGCTGCCTTCTTGGTCTTGCCCTCAAGCGGTTTCACATAGGTATTGATAAAGAACGCCACATCGGTGTGACCCATTTGGGCTGCCATCACTTTTAAGTCGCCGCCACGAGCATGAAGCAAACTGCCAAAGGTGTGACGCAACTCGTGGAGTGTAATCATTGGCACACCAGCTTTCTTAATCAGCAATCGGTGTTCTCGGCGCAGGTTACTCGGGTCAAGGCGTTTACCTAGTTCAGTGGTAAAAACCAATGACGGTTCTGCCCACGAACCAAAATAAGCTGCTTTCTCGAGTTCTTGGGCTTGTTGATGAACACGAAACATGGCAACACAATCAGCAGTTAAGTTAATCACTCTGGCACTGGTGGCGGTCTTGGGGTTTTCGCTATGGACAAATTTGTTTCTAATGGCAACCAAAGTTTCACGAACCTCAAGCGTGGCTTTGTCCAGATTGACGTATTTCCACTGCAACCCCACCAACTCAGCCCGACGCATC
>JBEGTV010000300.1:0-4073 GCA_041179225.1 Deinococcota bacterium
TCACCGTCCCGCAATGACCGACCAAACTGATTAAAAAATGCCAGCAACCTTGGCGGAAAACCTGTCGGTAAACGACCATCGATATGACCGATACAAGCCTCAATTAAATCTCGAGCGCGTTCAAAAACACCGTCAAATAAGTTTGACTGATCCATAAAGGCAGTCAGTACAGGTATAGCACTGCCCTCTTCTACGTTCTCGAGGTGCAAAGAAAACCCATCCTCAAAGCCACGCGGAACACGTTGGCGATCAGGATTTTCTTGTAAAAACAGATGCTTGGCGACTTCAATCACAAACGTTTCATACGCTGCTAAATCACGGGCAACTTCAAGCGGTAACGTGTGTTCACGAAAACGCTCTCCGTCAAATTTTAGGCGTGAGAATTCGATCTTCATTTCGACTAACCTCTATTATTAGTGTATAGCAAAGTGATGTGTATTCACAACGGTTTCCACCCGCCCGCGATTTCCCCCACCCGACTTTGATACTCGAGCAGCCGCTCTAACCCCAATCCTTGCAGCACATCGTAAATCTCGAGAATGGCGTTTTTGGTGCGGTACTCGCCATATGCTGCTTCGTCTTTGCGGCGTACAATTGGGAAGGTATCCATGATGTAGTCCACATCCGCTTTGTCAATACCGTAGAGCATAAAGTAGAGTGCGTCTAGTTCTGCTCGTAGCCAGAAGCGCCGTTCTGGATTCCAAGTAAATGGTTGTCCTGTGTATCCAAGGTCGGTAGCAAACCCGCTCAGGTCAGAAGCTGTAAAAGTAAGCTCGAGTACCCGAGGTGTAATAAATCCCAAGCGCTCTGGCGTAAAAGCCGAAGGCGGGAGGACGGGGAGTTGTTGAATTGTCCCAAATGTCATATTTGCACCACCTAGTTTTTGACGCACTACAAAATCACAAATAAAAGAACTCCAACAACCAATAAATCCTGAAGGATTGTCTAAGCTATTCCAAATCATTACTGGTGAACTATTGCCAAAACCGACCACTGGTGTACAACTACTAATTAGGGTTCTAATATCAGTGGAACGGGCAATCCAACGATAAGCAAACATCCATTTTGGCAACAGAGATGTTTTTGTGGCTTTGGATATGTCTCGAGAATCCACCCAGTATCTTGGTAGGGGAACATTTCTTGGGTTTTCTTTTTCTGTGTCGGTCATGTCTCGAGTGTCGCCAGATTCGGTATACGTTGCAAAACGGTGGTCGAATTGGTGCATCAGTTTGGCTTCGTACAGTGGCATCATGTGCGATTCTTCTAAAACAAAATGATTGCCCTCGAGCGTGTAGCCTTGTGCCTCGAGTTGCTTGGCTGTGCGAAATAAACCAGAATCGTTGGACATGTGAAACATCGCCATAAACGATATGCCCCACGGATTTTCGCCTGTGGTTTCGTTCAGCAGTACGGGTATTCTTTGGTAAATACTTCTGGTGATATTGGCATCTTGAGAACTACGAAAAACTGGGGCGGTGCGGGTGTTGGGATTGAGCAAGGCAATTTCGTTTGGGGACAGGGTAAAGCGTTTATTGGGGTCTTTGGTGTCTTCGGCGTTCAGGGCAAAAAATACAAAATTGGCAACTTGGTTTGGGCGCTCGAGTCCGCTGACACTGAGGGTACAAAACTTCATTCGACTGTCTACTGCCAAAAATAATTTTTCTCGGTTTTCAAAATCATACAAGCTCGAGAGCGATTGTTTTTCGACCAAATCTTGAAAAAAGAATTTTGTGGTGTCATCGGTAGCAATGCCTGTTGGTACAATAATTCCCATGCTGCCATTTGGGTTTAAGTTATCTCGGTTTAATTCACTAAAAATAGCGTAGGTGTTAATGTCGCCTCGTCCGGTCAGGGGGTAACGGTTGCTCGAGCGGATAAAATGGCTTTCGGCTTCGGCTTGGCGGATGGCTTGCTTAAATTCTGCAAAAACTTTGGGTTGCTCGGTTTTTAAGGCTTTTATTTTTTCGCCTCGAGTCGCGGCATTGCTGGCTTGGGCTATTTCGGGGACTCGTTGGGCAAACCATTCTTTTTCTTGGAGTTTAATTCTTTCCCACGGGGGGTTGCCTAGAACGCAGTCAAAGCCTTTTTGGGTGCTGGTGAACACATCAGCAAATTCGATGTGCGGGTGTAAAAATTGGTATTGCTGGGCGGTGCTTTGCACCAAATTTCGGATTGGCTCGAGTTCGGCGGCGTTGGGGCTTTGTTGTAGCAGTTGTAGGGTGTTGGAAGTCAGCTTGGGGCTGTTTGGGGTTTTGGCTATCATAAAGGCAGCGCACCACGCATCGGCAAGCAGTTTGCTGTGTTGCAATTCGGTTTTTTGTAGAATCGCGGCGTATTTGGCTTCTTGTTGTTTGACCGCTTCGAGTGTGTTTGGTTCGATGGCATCAAGTTCGCGGTAATCGTTGTAAATTATTTGTAGTTCTGCACCTAAATCCAAGGGTTTTTGGCTGGTTAATTCTAGTAAAAATTTGCGTTCTTGTTTGTTGCGTTTTTTAAGTTCAGCTACGGTTGTTTTGTCGTCGCCTTCGAGTGCCACAAAAGCATCGTCGGGCAGGTGCAGGGTCATGCCTGTGAGCGGTGGTTTGGGATTTTTGCTTGTGCCGATTTCTAGGCTGTCTTGGCGTACCATTAGCTCTGGGTTTGTGCCAAGTAAACTGTTACCGACTTTTAAGCGGTGGTCTAAGAATGCCAGTGGTTTGCCTGATTCTTGGCTCTCGAGCCACAGTGCAACTTTGGCAAGTTCGATTGCCATTGGGTTAATGTCTGCGCCGTAGATGCAGTGGGCAATAACGGTGCGGGTGGCGCGGCGTAGGGCGCTTGGGCTGGGGATGCTGGTGTCTTCTTCGAGTTCGGCTAGTTTTGCACCGATTCGCCTTGCTGCTGCAATTAAAAAGTGTCCGGAGCCGCAAGCTGGGTCTATTATTTTTAGGTTTTTCAGGGCGATGATTGCTTCGGGGGTGCTTTTGTTTTTGGTGGCGGTTTCGATTACGGGGTCTAGCGCACTCTCGAGCAGCAGTTGTATCAGGCTGCTTGGGGTGTAGTAACTGCCTGTGGTTTTGCGTTCGTTACCGGCTAGGGTTTCTAGGGTTAAAAACCCACCTGCTTGGATGCTTGGGACTAACTCGAGCAGGCTTTCGTAAATGCTGCCGAGTTCTTCGGAATCTAAACCCGCGTAATTGACTGGGCGGCGGGTGTGGTCGTTGCTGATTTCGGATAGGGCGCGGATGGCACTGTAAAAGGCGTTGTTCGGTAGTTTTTGCTGGCTCAGGCGGTTTGGGGCAAATAAATGGCTACCAAGGGCGGGGAGTCCAAGTGGTGCAAATCCATCTTGTAAGTAAATAATTAGGGTTTGCCATCCCGTGTAAGCATCCATGTGCAATGGGTGTCCTTTGGTACGGCTGGCTTTGGTTCGGATGCTGCGGGTCAGGTAGTGCTTGGCGCGTTCTCTGGTTTCGGCGCTGGCGGTGTAGGTGTTATCTGGGTTTTTGGCAAATAGTAAATCGCGGTCTTCGGTCACAAATAAAAAGACCATTTGGTAAATCAGTTTTAAGCATTCGCGGTATAAGCTGCTCAGTTCGGCGTTGCTGGTTTTGACTTGGGCGTACAAGTCTGGGTTGTGTTGTAAAAAACCAGTGCCAAGATGTTCGATGGCGGTTTTTACTTGGTCGCGCAGGGCATCTCTGGCTTTGACTCCTTCGGTACTGGCTTGGTTGTTCCAGTTTTCTAAAATGCTTTGGCTGGCGTTCTTGAATCTCGAGCGGTGCAGCAGTAACCACAGTACCCGAAAGGCTTTGGAATCCTCGGTTTTCATGATTTCGGCTAAGTCAAATTCGGCGTAAGCGGCTCGGGTCATCTGGGCGTTGTCGCGCAGTAAACGCAGTTTTTCTGGGTTGCAAACCAAGCCCCAAAGGTGTTGCGGGGTGGTGTTCAGATGCCCTTGTAAAATTCCGTGCGGACTGATTCTAAAACCCGTTTCGGTGTTTACTGGGTCAAGGTCGTACAAACTAAAATGCACGGGAATCTCGAGGGTTTCAGTTTGGTAACGCACTGCAAATTTGCCATCATTTGGGGTG